>JAVBYA010000420.1 GCA_030824295.1 Bacteroidota bacterium | reverse complement strand
GTCGGTCGGCTGCACGTATGTGATCGTCGGCCATTCGGAACGGCGCCAGTTCCACGCTGAGACGAACGATATCATCAATCAGAAAGCGAAGAAGGTGCTGGCGGGCGGACTGCTGCCGATCATCTGCGTCGGGGAGACGCTTCAGGAGCGGGAACAGAACATCACGGACACGGTGCTGACCACGCAGACCACCGGTGTGCTGGCCGGACTGACCGCAGCGGAAGTGGAAAAGTCCATTGTTGCTTACGAACCGGTCTGGGCGATCGGAACGGGGAAGACCGCGACCAAGGAACAGGCGGACCAGGCGCATGTCGTGATCCGCTCGGTCATTGCGTCACTCTATTCCAAGGAGACAGCGGAAAAAGTGGTCATTCAATACGGCGGAAGCGTCAAGGCGGACAATGCCGTGGAGCTTCTTTCCCAGCCGAATATCGACGGCGCACTGGTCGGCGGGGCCTGTTTGAAGGCCGATTCCTTTGCCGCCATCATTGCTGCTGCGTAACCGTTTCCGGAGCGCTGAAAAATCACTTAACTTGTTGATTTTTCAGCGCTTATGCGGTCCCAAATCGTTCAAAATATCTCTTGGTTTCAGCAGGTTCGTGTGTTATATTTACGTTGTTTTCCATGTAAAAGTGCATAAAACAACGAAAATTCAACAATTTCGGGCTAATCGTTGAACAAGTCGCTCTTTCGATTTTCCGTTTATTTGTTCATACCGCTCCTCCTCGCAACCACTCTATTTTCCCAGCAGTTGTTCTTCGAAAATGGCACGCCGTCGCATCCGGACGTTCTTGGCTATGGTTCCGCCAATCGACCGGTGATCGATCTGGCAGGGGATTGGAATTATTCGCTCGATAACGGCGTCTCCTGGAACACTGTGCGCATTCCGGCCGCAGCGGACTATTCCGGCAGGATCGTCTATCGCCGTGCATTCACCGTCTCCGAACAATCCGTCTCCAATTTTTCCTATGCGTTCATCTCGTACGGGATGAACTATGCCGCAGAAGTGTACGTCAACGAGACCTTCATCGGACGGCACGAAGGGGGGTATACCTCCTTCGAATTCTCCATTCCCGAGAACATCATCCAGGTCGGGACAGAGAATGTCATCCGCGTGGTGGTGGACAATGCACTCACCTACCGTACGACCTTTCCGCCCCGGCCGAACGTCTCTGCCTGGAAGAATTATAACGGCATCCTGCGCGACATCTTCATAGAAGCCCGTCCGAAACTCTGGATCGGGAACACGAATGTCATCGTCGAAGCGATCGAACCGAAAGCGGTGAAACTGCTCGTGACCGCCGTTGTCACCGCAAAAGAATTGAGTGAACTGCCGCAGCTGTCATCCAAGACGCTTCAGCTCTCCGCCGAGATCGCCGAAGCATCCAACGGTATTGCCATCGGCAAACCGGTGGTGCAGTCGGTTGCAGCACAGTCCAACGGCGATGTGACCGTCCGGCTCACCGTGACACTCCCCAACGCAAAACTCTGGACCCCCGAAACTCCCGATCTCTACAGTGTGACACTCTCCCTGATCGCGTCCGAAGGGAAGAAGGATTCTCTCATCGACCGCACGATGGTCTCTACTGGGATCCGGACCTTCACCAAAGAGAAGGGAACGCTGCTGTTGAACGGCGCACCGGTCACGCTGCACGGTGTTGTTTGGGTGGAAGATTCCGAACGGTTCGGCAGCGCCATGACGTACGAAGAGATGGAACGGGATGTCGCGCTCATTAAAAGTCTCGGCGCGAACACGGTCCGCATTGGATTCCATCCGCCCCATCCGTTCTTTCTGCAGTTATGCGACCGCTATGGATTGATGGCGATGGTGGAAATTCCGAATGTGGAGATACCGGCATCCATCCTCGAAGAGGAGAGCTACCGTGCACTGGTGACCGCTGCGGTGAAAGAGATGATCTCACGCGACCGGTTCCATCCGTCGGTGATCGCCTGGGGACTCGGAGACGGCTCCGGATATTCCGAAGTGCTGGAGAACAGCATCCTCACGCAGCTGCATCAGCTGGCAAAGTCGATGGATGACCGGCTGACCTACGCCGTAGTGCGCGGTCCTGCGGACAACGCTGCCTCGGTTGCCGACATCGCCGCCATCAGTGTCTCGCCCTCCGACCCGAAGAAATTCCGCGCGCGTCTGCAGGCGTTCAAGGAAGCGAACCGGCTTCGTCCGGTGATGGTCGCCGCATACGGACGTCCGACCGAGCTCGGCAACCGGAACGGCTACAGCGATCCGAACTCTCAGGAGGCGCAGGCGCGCTTCATCCATCAGCGGTACGCGGCGATCAAGGATATGGGATTCGCCGGTTCGTTCATCTTCACGTTCAACGATTTCCGCAGTGACCGTCCGGGACTCACCATGAAGCCGCTGCAGCCCACCGTGCATGCGTACGGACTGGTGGAATCGGGACGCCAGAAGAAGGTCTCCTACGATCTGATGCATTCGGTCTACCACAATCAGAAGGTCTCAGCGCTTCCCATCGGCACCTTTGTGCCGGAAGTGCCGTACGTGTTCGTCGGCATCAGCGGTCTTCTGCTGGTGCTCTCCGCCTGGCTGCTCAACAGCAACCGCCGTTTCGGCGAAAGTGCCCGACGTGCGATATTCAAATCGTACAATTTCTTTGCTGATATCCGGGACCAGTTCACGCTCCCGCTGTTCCATACCACGATGACCTCCATCATCATCTCCGCAACGGTCTCGGTCATCTTCTCCAGTCTGCTGTATCATTTCCGCCAGGATCCGCTGTTCGATCATCTTCTGACGCAGCTCCTGTCGGATCAGGCGAAGATGGTCATCATCCGCATGTGCTGGGACCCGCTCCTGAGTGTGGGGTATCTGACCGGTGCGATGCTGGTGTGGTTCCTCCTGCTCACCGTGGCGGTGCAGATATTCGCCAAGGTCGCACGGGTGAAGATCCGTTTGTTCCATTCCTACTCCATCGCTGTCTGGACCACCGCTCCCTGGGGGTTCTTCATCCCGGTCGGTATGATCCTGTTCCGGCTGCTGGACAGCGCACCGTATGTCCCCTGGGTGCTGGCCTTCGTTGCACTCATGTCCGCGTGGGTCTATCTCCGCACATTAAAGGGGATCTCGGTGATCTATCACGTCTACACGCCGAAGATGTACATGATCGGACTGACGGTACTGCTGGTTGCGGCAGGGGCGTTCACCGCGTATGTGGACTATGCGTTCGCGGTCACTTCGTATACCGAGTTCTTCATCACGCGCCTCCTTCCGTACGTTCACTAATATTGTCCTGTTGACGCATGTATCTTTCCAAATTAGAGATCGTCGGCTTTAAATCGTTCGCCAATAAGGTGAACCTCTCCTTTGATGTCGGTATGACCGCCATCGTGGGACCGAACGGCTGCGGCAAGACCAATGTGGTGGACGCCATCCGCTGGGCGCTGGGGGAACAGAAACCGAGCCGTCTGCGCAGCGACAAGATGGAAGATGTGATCTTCAACGGCACCAAGAACCGCAAGCCGCTCGGCATGGCGGACGTGTCGCTCACCATCGAGAACACCAAAGGGATCCTCCCCTCCGAATACAAGGAAGTGGTCATCACCCGCCGCGTTTACCGTTCGGGCGAATCGGAATACTATCTGAACAAGACCCTCTGCCGTCTGAAGGATATCAAGGATCTCTTCATGGATACCGGCATGGGTTCCGACGCGTACTCCGTGATCGAGCTGAAGATGATCGAGACCATCCTGAGCGACAAGGCGGATGAACGGCGCCGTCTGTTCGAGGAAGCGGCCGGAGTTACCAAATACAAAGTGCGCCGGAAAGAGACCTTCAACAAGCTGGACCATGTGCAGGCGGACCTGGTGCGTGTGCAGGATATTGTGAAGGAAGTGCAGAAGGCGGTCAACTCTCTCGAGCGTCAGGCGAACAAAGCGGAACAGTTCAACATCATTTCGACGGACCTCCGTGCGAAGGAGATCATCCTTCTGGAACGGGAATACGCCGAGATCGTCCTCTCCATCGATCCGCTCAAGGAGAAGCTGCTCACCGCTGTGGACGAGAAAAAGAAGATCAGCGACGAGCTCTCCTCCGAGGAAGTGCTGCTCGATACGCTGCGTGAGGAGCTCACGTCGCTCGAGGAGCGGCTGAACGAAGTGCAGATAGAGCTGAACGAGCATCAGCAGAAGATCAACCTTTCGCAGCAGGCGCGGGTGAAGGCGAACGAGCGGACCATCTCCCTCAACGAATCGATCGACCGGTTCCTGAAGGAGAAGGAAGAGCTCCAGCAGCAGCTGCCGGAACTCGAGACGCGGGCGACCGAACTGAAGAGCGGCATCGAGAAGACCCATGCGGACGTGATCTCGTCCACCGCACACTATTCGGAGAAGAAAGAGGAACTGGACAACTTCACGGCGGAACTGGAGAAGAAGAAGGCGGATGTGAAGGCGAAGCAGGACGAGGTCATCACGCTGCTGCACGAGATCTCCTCCAAACGGAACGAGTACGAGCGGATCAAAGCACGGCTGGAGAACATCAACGGACGGCTCGAATACTCCGGCGAGGAGAACACGCTCTACAACGAAGAGATCGCCAAGAACTCCGCGACGGTGGCAGAGTTGACCGCGCAGGACCGTGAGCTGCGCAAGCAGTTCGCCGAGGCGGAACTGGCCGCGCTGAACGAAGAAGCGAAGAAAGTTACGCTGCAGGAAGAGATCGAGACGCTCCGTGATTCGGAATACGATCTCCGTTCCGCGGCGGACCGCAAACGCTCCCGGCTCGACTTCCTGAAAGGGCTCGTGGAGAGCCACGAAGGATTCTCCGAAGGGGCCAAGTACCTGATGGCCCACGACGAGTGGAAGGATGTACTGCAGACCACGGTCGCAGACGCCTTCTCCTCCGACGCAAAATACCGCATCGCCATCGAAGCGGCGCTCGGCGATGTTGCAGGCTACATCGTGGTGAACACCATCGATGATGCGCACCGCGGCGTGGAACTGCTCAAGAGCAACAACAAAGGACGTGCAACGTTCGTCTGCCTGGAATCGATCCCGCAAACGCCGGACGATGCAAAGCTGGACATCATCGAAAGCGGTGTGATCGCCTGGGCGAACGATACCGTGAAGTGCGACAAGCAGTATGCCGGACTGCGGGATTTCCTGCTGGCCGGGACCATCATTGTGGAAGATGTGCAGACCGCCGCGAACCTGGTGCGGAAGTACTTCTCCCTGAAATGCGTCACGCTGGACGGCGAACTCGTCACCGGTTCCGGCATCCTCCGCGGCGGCAGCAACCGCGCCGAGGACGGCGGTATGCTCGGGAAGAAGACGCAGATCGAAGAATTGGAGCGCGAGATCGCCGCTCTCTCGGAACAGCGTGAAGCGATCCGTAAACAAAGCGCAGAGAAAGAGCGGATGCTCTCATCCGTCGACGTGAAGTCCCGGACCGATGCCGCAAAGAAGATCGAACAGCTGATGACCTCCGTGGAGATGCGCATCGCCCAGATCGAATACGAGAAGAAGCGGATGGCGGAGAACGTGCTGCGGAACGATGCAGAGAACAACAAGCTGAAGGATGAAGCGAACGCGCACAACGATGAACTGAAAGGACTGCAGCCCGCCATCACCGCGCTGGAGAAACGGAAATCAGCAGCGGACCAGCAGTCCGGCGCATCGGCCAGCGAGCTGGAAACGATGGAAGTGATGTGGAACGAGTTCTCCAAGGTCGCCACGGATGCGCAACTGGAGATGATGCGGCTGGAGAACGAAGAGAAGAACTTCGCCCGCGAGCTGGAGTACATCAATGCCACCATGCAGAACATCCGGCACACGTTCGCGCAGCGGGATGTGGACATCGATAACTCCAACAAGGAGATCATCCGTCTGCAGGAGACGCTGCTCAGCAACGCCGGCGAACTGGAAGAACTGGATACGCAGCTGAAGGAGATCGTGGAACGGAAGCGTGTGGCGCAGGCCGATTTCAATGCCAAGCGGACGCAGTCCCACGACATCGAACTGAAACTGAAGGATGCCCGCCGTCTGCACGATTCGTCCCTTTCCCGGAGCCATGAGCTGGAGATGAGGATCAGCGAGCTGACGATGAAATCGCAGAACCTGCTGGCGCGAGCAAAAGAAGAATTCGATTATCCGCTGGAGGTGAAGGAATTCCCGGCCGAACCGCCGTTCGATATCGAGGCGGCGCGCGAAGAGATCCGTGAAATGAAGGACAAGATCCGCTCGCTCGGCGCGGTGAACTTCGCGGCGTTCGACGAGTACAAGACGGAGAAGGAGCGGATGGACTTCATCACCGTGCAGCGGGACGATCTGATCGAGGCCGAAAAGACCCTGATGCAGACCATCGAAGAGATCAACAATACGGCGCAGAAGGAGTTCATCACCACGTTCGAGAAGATCCGCGAGAACTTCATCACCACGTTCAAAGGATTGTTCGACGAGGGGGATGAATGCGACCTCCGTCTGGAAGAAGGGGTCGATCCCCTGGAAGCGCGCATCGAGATCACGGCAAAGCCGCGCGGTAAGCGCCCGACCTCCATCGACCTGCTCTCGGGCGGCGAGAAGACCCTGACGGCAATCGCGCTGCTGTTCGCCATCTACCTGGTGAAACCGTCCCCGTTCTGTATCCTGGATGAAGTGGACGCGCCGCTGGATGATTCCAATATCGACCGTTTCGCGCGCATCATCCGGAAGTTCAGTGACAACACACAGTTCATCATCGTTACGCACAACAAGCGGACCATGGAAGCGGCGAACGCCATGTACGGCGTCACGATGGAAGAGCAGGGGGTCTCGAAACTGGTCTCCGTGCGTTTCAACGAGAATAAGGTGGCGAACAACTGACCGCCCGGCGGTCCGGTGAACACACATGCAGCAGAGGCTGACCTATACCGTCTTCACCGATTTCGACGGGACCATCGCGGTCCGGGACATCGGCGATGCGATGTTCCACCGGTTCGGCAACGCGGAGGTCTGCGCGAAGAGTTTTTCCGAGTACCGCAGCGGAACGATCGATGCGCGGGAGTGCTGGCGGACAGGGTTCCGGACGATGCCGGTGCTGACGAAGGAACAGTTCACGGAGTTCGCATTGGCACAGCCGGTGGACCCGCATTTCCGTCCGTTCCTTGATTTCTGCGGGAGCAACTCCATCCCGGTCACCGTCTTGAGCGATGGGTTCGACGCGTATATCGATCCCGTTTTGCAGCGAGAAGCGATGGGGGATCTGCCGCGGTTCTGCAATCAGCTGACATTCCCGCTGAACGCTCCTCCGCAACCGTTCTTTCCGTACACCAACGGAGAGTGCGACCGATGTGCCAACTGTAAGCGGAATCATCTGCTCACCCGTTCATCGGAGGACCAGGTGATCGTCTATATCGGTGACGGTATCTCGGACCGCTGTCCTGTCCGCTATGCGGATGTGGTCTTTGCAAAGGATGCACTGGTGGCGTTCTGTGAAACGGAGAACATCACCTTCCACCGCTTCACCGATTTTTCCGACGTCCTGAAGGTCTTCCGCCCGATGGTGGAGACGTCGAAACCGCGGAAACGGCGCACCGCCGAACTGCTGCGGCAATCTGTTTTTATTGGAGAATGATATGGATATCCGTCTGAAGATCTTCGAACTGCGCAGCTATACACCGCTGCCGTTCCTTGCAGTGATGATCATATTTGCCGAACCGACGCTGACGACGCTTGCGGCGGGATTCCTGGTGGCGCTGCTCGGTGAAGC
>JAVBYA010000367.1 GCA_030824295.1 Bacteroidota bacterium | reverse complement strand
TGTGCTCGCCCGCATCTCGCGGCTGGAAACGATGGAGCTGATGATCTATGTGAACGAGACGGAATTAGGGAACGTGAAGCTGGGAGGGAACGCGGATGTGCTGATCGATACCTTCCCGGAGAAGAAATATCCTGCCCGCATCGTGTACGTGTCACCGGTGGCGGAGTTCACACCGCGCAATGTGCAGACGAAAGATGAACGGACGAAACTCGTGTTCGGTGTGAAACTGGAAGTGGAGAACAGCTCCGGTGAACTGAAATCAGGCATGCCGGCGGATGCCGTGCTGCAGTGAATACCCATCCAATGTTCCGAACAATGGGAGGCAAATGAAATGAGATCAATTCTGGCATTCATGATGGTTTGTGCTGCAATTCTTCGCGCTGAAGGACCCTCCGCAGGGAATGAAAAGAATATGAAAATACTTCCGGTGAAGACCGCCATTGACGAAGGGGGAAAAAAGGAGGTCACCGTTCTGTTCAAAGGAAGCAGGCGTACCATCGTGCAGATAACGCTCCGGGATGAAGGTGTTCTTGCTGCGCATACCGCAAAAGAGCCGATCACCATTCATTGTATCACCGGCTCGGGAATGATGTTCGTCGGCACGGAAAGGGATTCGGTACCGCTGAGTCCTTCAACGATCGTTACACTGGATCCGGAACTGCTGCATGAGATCGTCGGCACACCTTCCGTTTCCGTCATTCTCAGTAAATTCAGCGAATAATAGAGGGGTCGATATGAAAACAGGGAAGATAAATATCGGGACAGGATTCCTAGTCCTTTCTGCATTCATGATGTATGGATTTGTGCTGATCTATCTTCGGGACTTTTCTCCGGAGAAAGAGGCATGGATCGCCGGGAGTCTCAATGGACCGCATTTTGAATCGAAACTGGCGCATGTGCATGGAAATCTTTTTGCACTGTTGAACATCGTGATCGGATACCTGCTGATGCACCTTTCGATCCCGCCGCGCACGGCTCTGTGGATATCCCGGTTTGCCCTCGCCGGTCTCTTGATGCCGCTGGGCATCCTGTCGGAAGTATACTTCGGACTGCCTCCATATCTCGTCCTTCTCGGCGCCGTCTCGATCATCGCTTCCACCACCATGTTCGGTTTCACAATGTTGCGTTCCCGGGACTGACAGGAGAATTTCCGCAATGCAGGCGCTTTCGATCTCCACAGTTTCAAAGACCTTCGGAACCATCACCGCCGTGGATGCACTGTCCCTGACAGTGGAACGCGGCGAGATGTTCGCACTGGTCGGTCCGGATGGATCCGGGAAGACCACGACCATCCGCATGCTGTGCGGCATCGTCAAACCGGACAGCGGTACGGTGACCGTGCTGGATTATGACGTGCAGAAACAGAAAGAAGAGGTGAAACGCCGCATCGGGTATCTCTCCCAGCGGTTCTCGCTCTACGGGGATCTGACCATCGATGAGAACATCGAGTTCTTTGCAGAGATCCATAAGGTCCGCGGCTACAAACAGCGCCGCGATGAGCTTCTGGAGTTCACCCGGCTGACACCGTTCCGGGACCGTCTTGCCGATAAGCTCTCCGGCGGCATGAAACAAAAACTGGCCCTTGCCTGCACACTCATCCATACCCCCGACATCATCTTTTTGGATGAACCGACCACCGGCGTCGATCCGGTCTCGCGGCGCGATTTCTGGAAGGTCCTCTCCGCTTTGCTCAAGACCGGCATCACCATCATCATGACCACACCGTATCTGGATGAAGCCGAACGCTGCAGCCGTGTGGCATTGATGAACGACGGGAAGATCCTGCTGACCGACACACCGGCTGGTTTGAAGCAGCACATGAATGGCGAAGTCGTGGAGATCGTCTGTTCCGATATCCGCCGCTCCTTTGCTCTACTGAAACCGAATCCTTCAGTACTGGAAGTGCAGGCATTCGGCGACCGGCTGAATATCGTCGTCCGTTCCGCTGCGGCGGATGTGCCGGGAATTCTTTCCTTTCTCGCCTCGAACTCAGTTGAAGTATCGGACTGGCGCACAGTGCGCCCCTCGTTGGAGAATGTCTTCATCTCGCTTTTAACGGACAGGAGGGAGGCATGAACGCGATCGAGGTGCGCGGATTGACGAAACGGTTCGGACAGTTCACGGCAGTGGACCATATCGATTTCGATGTGAAGCAGGGGGAGATCTTCGGTTTTCTCGGTGCGAACGGTGCAGGGAAATCGACCACCATCCGGATGCTCTGCGGTCTCCTCTCATCCACCGAAGGGACGGCCCGCGTCGGCGGTTTCGATATCAACACTGATCCCCACAGTGTGAAACAGAGCATCGGGTACATGTCCCAGAAATTCTCTCTCTATGAGGACCTCACCGTGGAGGAGAACATCGATTTCTTCGGCCGTGTCTATGGCATTACGGAATCTGCACTGAAAGAAAGAAAGGCGTGGGTGCTGGACATCGCCAACCTGCACGGACGCGAGAAGAGTATCACCGGAACGCTCAGCGGCGGATGGAAACAACGGCTCGCACTCGGCTGTGCCGTGCTGCACCGTCCGCGAATCGTCTTTCTGGACGAGCCGACAAGCGGTGTGGATCCCGTGATGCGGCGGAAATTCTGGGAATTGATCAACGAACTTTCAGCGGACGGTGTCACGGTGCTCGTCACCACGCACTTCCTGGAGGAGGCCGAATACTGCAACGATATCATCCTCATCAATGCAGGGAAGATCATCGCTTCCGGGAGCCCCAAAGAGCTGAAACGGGACCATATCAAGCATCCCATTCTGGAGGTCCATTGCTCGGATGTCGTCCGCGCTATGGAGCGTATCGAAGAGGAACCGTGGGCGGTGGAGACCTCCATCTTCGGCACCACCATCCATGTGAACGTCGAGAACGAACAGCAGGGGAGGGATGCCATCACATCCCTGCTGCATCGCAACGGCATCACGGTGAACGGTATCGAACGTATCACACCGTCATTGGAAGATGTCTTCATCTATCTGCTGGAACATGGCGGAGGGAAGGGGTGATATGATCAGTCAACTGCTGCCGATCATCCGCAAGGAGTTCCGACAGATACGCCGGGACAGGAAGGTCCTCGCCATTCTGACCGTCGTCCCGGCCATGCTGCTTCTGCTGAACGGATACGCGCTCAATTTCGATGTCCGAAATATCACGATGGCGGTCTACGACGGGGAGAAGAGTTCGCAGAGCCGGGAATTGATCTCCAGTTTCATCACTGCAGGCTATTTCGAGTACACAGAGCATCTCACGGATTATACCGCTGCACAGTCGATGATCGATGAAGGGAAAGTGAAACTCGTCATCGTCATCCCGCCGGATTTCTCACGACAGAATATGACCGGCAGACCATCCTCCGTCCAGCTGCTGGTGGACGGGATGGATGCGAACGCTGCCACGACCATCATCGGTTATGCGCAGGCGGTGGTGCAGCAATATTCTCAGACCATCATCCTGGAGAATCTAACACGTGTGGGGAAGAAGAGCTACATTCCGGTCAGCTACGAGGCACGGATCTGGTATAATCCGGAGATGAAGAGCGCATATTTCCTTGTTCCCGGACTCATCGCCTTCATCCTCGCCATCACCGGTGTTGTTGCCACCGCATTGTCCATCGTCAAAGAGAAAGAACGGAACACCATCGAACAGATCGATGTCTCGCCGGTCACACCGCTCGGACTGATCCTCGGGAAGATGGTCCCGTATGCGCTCATTTCCCTGGTGGCGGCGGCACTGGTGCTGATCGCGGCCTACTTCCTGTTCGGCGTCGTCGTGAAGGGGAGCTACATTCTGCTGTTCTTCTCCACGCTTCTGTTCATCTGTGCTGCGCTGGGGCAGGGACTGCTCGTCTCGACCATCTCGGACAGCCAACAGGTCGCGTTCCAGATCGCTACGCTGATCTCCATGCTTCCGACGATGATCCTCTCCGGTTTCATGTTCCCCATCAGCAGTATGCCGCTCTTCCTGCAGATCCTGTCGAACATCACTCCTGCCAAGTTCTATCTGGTCATCATGCGGAGCATCGTTCTGAAGGGGGTCGGTATCGAAGCGTTCTGGGACCAGCTCCTGTATCTTTCGATCTTCATTGTGATCGTTGTGACGGTCAGTGTGAAGCGATTCAAACAACGGACGGTGTGACATGAACATGCTCAGATTACAAGCATTGGTCCGGAAGGAATTCCAGCAGTTCATCAAGGACAAACGGCTCCTCCCGATCATCTTCGTTCTTCCCATCCTGCAGCTGACGTTCCTGGGATTCGCCGCATCGCTGGATGTGAAGAATATCGTCTTCGTGCTGGCGGACATGGATAAATCGAGCGAGAGCCGGGAGTTCATCCGCTCCTTCACCAATTCCGGATATTTCACCATGGGATATACCACGGAGGACTATAACACCGTCCGGACATATCTCGATAACAGCCAGGCAACGATGGCAGTGATCATTCCGCCGCAGTTCGGTGCGAAGGTCCTCCGGAGGGAATCAGTGGATGTGCAGGTGATCTTCGACGGCAGCGAGGGGAATTCCACAGCGATCGCTTCCGGTTATGCGATGCAGATCATCAACCGTTACTCTCAGGAGGTCTTAACGGAGATCGTGGGGGATGTTCGGCGGCTCGGCGGTGTGACGACCGAGACCCGGGCGTGGTACAATCCGACGCTCGTGAGCCGTGTCTTCATGGTCCCCGGCGTTCTGGTCCTGATCCTGCTCATCACAACGACGAATCTCACAGCCATGGCCATCGTCAAAGAGAAGGAGATCGGAACGCTGGAACAGCTGCTGGTCACGCCGCTCCGTCCCATCGAACTGATCGTCGGCAAGCTCATCCCATTCACCATCATCGGACTCATCATCGTAACCGTTGCACTGCTGGTGATGGTATTCGGGTTCGGCATCCCGGTCCGCGGCAGTCTGCTGCTGCTGTACGCGTTCAATGGTGCGTTCCTGATGACGTCGCTCGGACTTGGACTGTTCGTCTCTACGATCTCCAAAACGCAGCAGCAGGCGATGATGGTCGGGATGTTCTTCGTGATGATGCCGATGATGTACATCTCCGGGTTCGTCTTTCCGGTGGAGAATATGCCGGTCGCATTGCAGTGGGTGTCGCACGCGATCCCGATGAAATACTATCTGGTGGCGATCCGTTCGATCATATTGAAAGGGGCCGGACTATCCGAACTGTGGTTCGAAGGGGTGATGCTGGTGGTGATGGGGATCGCTGTTCTGGCAGCGAGCGTGCTGCGGTTCCGCGAGAAGATCGATTAAAGGATCGGATAGCCGAGAGAGAGATACGCTACGATCGGTCCGAGCGAGAGCGGCTGCTCCAGCAGATCGCGGCGGATGTAAAAACTTCTGCCGACGGAGAGATTGACCGGACCGGCCGGTGTATCGAGGGAGAGGATCGCACCGATACCATGATGAAAATCGCGGATACGAATGTCCTCCCGCTGCGGCCAAATGCTCCCGAAGTCGTACCGCATCCGGAAATACGTATCCCACACCAGCTGGAACGGGAACCGCGTCCGTAATTCCACGCTCGTCAGGAAGATCTGCCGTCCCCGCGAATCATATTCCCGCAAACCGAAGAACGAATCCTCCCCGCCCAATGCGAACTGCTGTGTCAACGGCAAGGTTTGGTCCCCGAATCCGACGATGATGCGCGGATGGAGGGTGAAATTCTCATACGACGTATTGGTCTCGTACGCAAAGTAGATCTTCGAGTATCCCACGTCTCCCACAACATCCTTCAGGGACGATGTTGCTGTTTCCCACGAGAAATTCGTCAATGAACCCTGTCGAGCGAAAGGATACCGGTCCCGGGAGTCGATCGTGGAACTGATGCGGAACGCCTGCAGCGTGAACTTCGCCGGCTGGTATCCGGTGCCGGAGATGAATTTCGCTTCGTCCGCCTCGATGCGGTATTCAATGTTGAATGTGCCGAGCCGCTCCACCTGCTGTCCCAGCAGGAACGAAATCCCATAGAGGATCTGCCGATACTCACCGGTGCGGGAGCGGATGAACTCCGTACGGCTGGTACGCATTGGATCATCAGCATAGGTATAGATATCCCTCAGATCATAGTACAGGTCCAGATTGAAGGTGAGGTAGGAGTTGAAGATCCGGTTCGCCTGGAAATCGGCGATATATTTCCTGTTCCGGAGTCCGCCGGCAAAGCTTGCGCCGATCTCCGTGGCTGTGCCGAGCAGATTCTCGTTCCGGAACTCGATCGACGGCTGGAGGTTCCGTTCATTGTCCAGACGAAAACCGAGCCGTGAGACCTCCGTCGGTTTCTCGTCCATTTGGATGGTGATCGTCGGCCGCCCCTCTTCGAATCCGACATCCATCAGCACCTGATCGAAGAGATTGGTCCCGAACAGATTGGTGAGTGCATTCTTTCCTTTCTCGACGGTGAAGACACTCCCGTCACGGAACCCCAGTTCCCGCCAGATCACCCAGTCGCGCGATTGTTCCTTGCCGCGCAGATAGATCTTATGGATGATCCCTTCGTTCATCGTGATGCGGAGCCCGCCGGAAAGGGAATCGAATGTTGTTTCGGTGATCCGCGCCAGAGAGTATCCATTCGATCGGTACAGTCCTAGGAGCTGTTCGAATGCGGCATTCAGCCGATGTTGGTTGATCGGACGGTCGACCATCGGAAGGAAGGGCGCCATGACCGCTTGTGTATCGATGAGTGTATTGCCGATGATCGCGACCGAACGCAGGACGGGATTCGGTCGGACAGTTATCCGAACGTTCGCTCCCGGACCGTCGATCGTCACATCTGCTTTCACGTCGGCATAGTTTCCGGTGCGGTGCAGTTCCGTCAGCAGCTCGCGGATCCTGGGAATGCTCGTCGAATCGCCGGGCCGCAGCGGTGCAGGACGTTCCGCGCCCAGCGCAGTCGGAACTCCTTCGATGGAATGGAGCACGAACGAGAAGTTCGACAAGGGCGAGGTATCGTGGAGCAGGGAACGCTTCCGGCTTTCGATGCTGTCCTTGATGGCGGCTATACGCGAACGGGCGGCATGGCCTCCTTGCTGAACGGCGAACCGCAGTTCAGAGAAATCGGTGGACGGGTAGTATCCGAGATCGGGAGTGATGACGATGGTGGCACTGTCCAAAGCGCGTTTGTTCGCCTCCTGCGCCATGATGTTCACGATCTGATCGGTCACTTCCCATGGGGTGTTCAGCTGGTCCGCCTGGCGCAGCGGACTGGTCACATTCACTGCGATGATGATATCCGCACCGAATTCCCGTGCCACGTTCACCGGAATGTTCGCCAGCAATCCTCCGTCGGTCAATTGCATGGAATCCTTACGCAGCGGGTGATACAGCAACGGGATGGACATGCTGGCGCGTAATGCTTCCGAGATATTGCCGGAACGGAAAACGATCTGTTTCCCGGAGATCAGGTCCGTGGAAACACACCGGAACGGTATCTTCAGGTCATCGAACGTATTCACCGGATGATAGAGTCCCTGCAGCGTCAATTGGTTGATGAACGTTGTCAGCCGCTGTCCGCTGGAGATGGCGGACGGGATGATCGGCGTGAGGCCGTCAAAACGGAGCGTCAATTGCTTGCGGTCCGCTGCCAGTTTATGCGAAAGATAGAGGTGCTGCCGTTCCGCATCCTGCGTCAGGGAGAGGATGTAATTCCAATCCGTCGTATCGACCAGTTCGTCCAGCTGCTGGGACGTATATCCGGATGCATACAAACCGCCGATGATGCCGCCGATGCTGGTCCCGAC
>JAVBYA010000239.1 GCA_030824295.1 Bacteroidota bacterium | reverse complement strand
AATGTATTGCAAAATGGTATTGTGATATCAATTATATTATGTTTTGTTCTTGTAATTATCAGTGTTACTACTGCAACAATTGATTTATTTAAAAAAGAATCATCCAAAGTCTCTTCTAAAATTGCTTTAGCATTAAATGGATATGTTTTAATTGTTGTAATTGGTTTTGCAGTATTTATGTTCTTAATGCCAGTGAATATTGGTAAAGTTAATATCTCTGAATATGGACGTTTCCAGAAGGTATATAAACAAGTAATTAGTGGGGAATTAACTTTGGTTGAGAAAACAGACACTATTGTAGCTCAAATTGGAAATAGGTTTGGATTTAAATACGAAATAGATGGCGAACCAAGAGGGAGAGTTATACAAGTAAATGTCAAATGGAGTTATCCTTCACCAGGAAGATGGGATTCAGCATCATCGCAATATAAATCAAGTTCTACTTATCAATCATCAAATTCGATTGGCCCTTATAATTACTGCGGATACAAATTTGATTATCAATCCGAACTAATACCTGGTCAATGGATTTGCGAAGTATGGTATGATGATATTAACTTATGTAATAAAAAGTTTATTGTGATTGTTAAATAATGATCACATTGTTGCCCAACCAGCGGCTCCCCGAAGGGCCCCCCTTCGGAATTAGCTCCATTCCGTTTACACCAGCAAACAAATTAATTACAAATGGCATAAAACCATTGAAACACATCAAATAAAAGGAAACAGTGATAAACAAAAACAATACGGATAAAATAAAACGCAGGGAGTTTTTACAGTCCGGCGCATCTGTTGCCGCTTCGGTGATGTTATCAGGTCTAGGAGTCACTGATCTATTTGCTGCAGTTCATACTCCTCACAATACATACTCAGTTCCAACGATCCCAACAATTACTCTCAACAACGGCATCAGAATGCCAATACTGGGATATGGAACAATGACGATCGAAGGTTCTAAAGGCGAACGCTGTATTGCCGATGCAATTTCTATCGGATATCGGCTTTTTGATACAGCAACTATTTATGGTACAGAAGGGGTTGTCGGGAAGGAAATTGCACAAAGCGGGATACAAAGAGAAGACTTTTTTGTCACTACAAAACTTTGGGTAGACGACTCAGGTTACGATAAAACAAAGAAAGCATTTGAACGATCGCTCAGTAAATTGCGCATGGAATACGTCGATCTGTATCTTATTCACCGACCCCGGGGTGATGTAAAAGGTTCATGGAAAGCGATGGAAGAACTTCACAAAGAAGGAAGAATCAAGGCTATTGGCGTGAGCAATTTTAGCGCTCATCAGTTTGACGAATTGATATCAAACTCCACCGTCAAACCGGCAGTCAATCAGATCGAAACGCATGCTTTTTTCCAGCAGCACAAAGCTCAGGATGCGTTGAGGCACGATAGCGTGCAGATGGAAGCGTGGTCCCCGTTTGCAGGAGGACGCAATGGACTTTTTACCAACAAAACTATTGCAGCGATCGGCGCAAAGCATAAGAAGACCAATGCTCAGATCAGTTTGCGATGGTTGATCCAACGAGGGATTGTTGCTATTCCACGTACATCACAAAAAGCGCACATGATCGACAATATAAATATCTTTGACTTTGAGCTTGATGAATCAGACATGAAGACCCTCGCCGCATTGGATTTGAATGTTACACAATTCCCGGAGTGGGAATAATAGCAAGGGGTTCTCTCATAAATACTTCCGTCACTCCTGAACGCTTCTGTCGGGAGTCCATTATAATAATTTCCGGCCAAAAACCGCGGGAAGAATAAAGGCAAAACCAAATATTCCATTTTTGAAGCTAAAACTACTATGTGGTGTCTAGCAAATCGCTCCTTAAATGAGCCCCTTGGGGCAGACTGATCCTCCGTCTCGCTGAGATTTAGGCTCAAGGCTCGCTTAGGACACGATCCACAACCGTTTGCCTGACTGCCGCAGGCAGGCGCTCTGGAGCGTTGCAAGGCTGTTTAGCCGCATACCATTAGGCGCAGATATTGTTTAATAGACAATAACATTTAAGGAAAGGATATAAACATGAATCATGAGGAATTACAAAAATCCTTTGATGAGCTAGTAGGTGCTATAACAAATATGAGAAATCAAACTGGTAGCTCAAATTTTAGCGAAGAACTTAAACTCCTATATGCGCAAAAGCATGAGTGGGCGCGGCATTATAACGGACTTATTTGGTCTGTTACTGCAATTTTACTTCCTATTGCATTAGGTGGGCAAGTGCTTTCATATCGAACTGATCCCGCAGCGACGCCATTGAACAACACCAGCACATGGTATCTTGAACGGCTTCGGCGAAACAATCGGAAGGAGATGATTCAATGATAGAGAAACGACGATACATCTTCCCGCTTGCATGGTTCCTTGCCGGTATCGGATATGCCCAGTACACCGTCGATCCGGCGCCTGCCCGTTATCAATCGAGCGATTCATTGGCATTGTATCATCCGCTGCAATTGGGGAATCACTGGATCTACAGGACGGTGACCAAGAATCAGATGATGGTCAATACTGCATACTATCACAAAACGTCGGTCCGCGACACCATGATCAATCTGAAACGCTTCGTTGTGATCGAGTGTTTCTCCAGCAAGACCCTCCCCTCTTCCGAAACGGTCTTCAGCAGACTCGAGTATGAGCGCTATGACTCCAGCACTTCCAACTACTATACGTACAACGGTGCGGAATACTTTGCCGATAGTACAAAGCAGGATTCCGGTTTTTTCCGCGGATTCAGGATCGTTATCTCCACACTGTCATCCCCTTCCGTGCCGACCAGGGGACTCACAGCGAGTTCGTTCGGCACTCCTTCCTCCGCCGGCGGCCGGTTCTGGGCGTGGGGATTCGGACTCTACAATCAATCGTATTGGAACTCCTGGGGCTTCTCTGAGGACATCGATCTGATCTATGCACAGATCAACGGGAATGTCTACGGCACCCTCCCTACTAACATTGAAGTGTCTGAAGATGTCACACTTCAATCAATGGGACTTTCACAGAATTATCCCAATCCGTTCAATTCAAGCACAAGAATCTCATACACGGTCCCGAAGGATGGTCATATCCATCTTGGCGTGTATGATATCGTAGGAAGAGAAGTGATCAGACTCGCTGATGACATTGTTTCAGCCGGCCGATATGCAGTATCCATCGATCTCCATGGATTCCCCAGCGGCGTCTATGTCTGCCGGATGACAGGGAATGGGACTTCCATCGTCCGACGCATGGTCTATCTGAAATAAAGGGCTGCTTTCTGATCTTTCAAAGAGCGATGAATGCTGTGCACAAGAACGGCGACTGCTCGCATAGCCAATCATCCGTTGTTCTGTTCCACTGCCCATCACACATTTTACCATGAATAACAATGCATAAAGGGATCACAATGAAAGCCATCACGATCTTCGCACTCACCCTCCTCTGTTCACTGACCGCTCTGGGTCAGGACATTCAATGGTTCGGTCCCATCGCCGGAGTGGGGACAGTCAACAGCAGCGGCAATTCCACCATGAAGGACGGCATCCGTTCGGATGGCGGATCGAAGTGCCGTATACCAGCAACGACCTGACGGGATAGGGTGAAGCGGGGGTCACCTTCCTGGGCATTGAGCAGCAGAAGGTCTATCCCCACCTGTGGGGATATTTCGGCGCCCGCTACAAAGCGATCGGCGGAGG
Source organism: Bacteroidota bacterium (assembly GCA_030824295.1). Lineage (GTDB taxonomy): Bacteria > Bacteroidota > Ignavibacteria > UBA10030 > UBA8401 > UBA8401. The sequence continues at coordinate 4,084 of JAVBYA010000239.1, read as the reverse complement.
GTTGGGGCCGGTCTTCAATACGTTCGGTACCGGACTAGGGATGAATCTCTACACCAACGTCTATCTGGATAAACTGCGGATCCCGATCGGACTCGATCTGAACTTCATCGGCGGGATCACCCGAGCGCAGCTGTTTGTCAGTTTCAGCTACCGCTAACAAACACTTCCGGACCGAGGGTTCGGAGACACTCAGTTCATCTCACATTCGATAATGGATATCCATGAAGATCCGAACGATCATTGTTTCACTCTGCCTCACTTCCCTGTTCATTTCCGGCTGCGCAACCGTGCTGAAAGGCTATGAAGATACTATACCGATCATGAATCCCACCGATTCGCTGCGCATCTTCACTGCGGACGGAGAGAGCATCCCGGTGACGATCACCAAGAAACGGTACCAGACGAAGGACGGGATCGTCTTCGGCCGGGAGATCCGGCTGCGGAGCGACCGGGAGCATACGCTGATCATCCGGAGCCCGTACGGGGAGAAAAAGGTCACGGTCTATCCGAAGCTCTGGTTCGGATGGGTGGCCCTGGACCTGCTCTGCGGAGGGCTCCCCTCCTTCTATGATGCCTACACCGGATGCTGGAACACATTCGACGATATCGATGCAGCAATGCCCTGAATATTACTCTCAAGATACGGACGATCATCATGTACCGAATATTTATGATCATCGGCTCGGCTGCGGTCTTTGGAGCCTGCACAACGGAATCGACCGAGGAATCCACCCTTGCCTCTGAATATCTCCCGCTTGCCATGGGGAACACTTGGTACTATTCCTACCCGAAGTACGGTTCGGATACCATCGTCAGCGTGTTCACTATCGATTCCACCATGGAGTATGATGGGAAAGAGTACTATTGTATGGGAATCACCTATACCGCGTATCCGGGGACAATCAAGGAGTACCGCCGCTACCGGACGGAAGGGGATCACTTGTGGGAGTTATTGAAGATAGGGAGCCGCTATCAGGCGGTGAAACGGGCAGATTTTACACTGCAGATGGACCAGTCCTATGCGATGCCGATCTTCTATGAGGATGATACGGCACAGTATGTGGTCTCAGTGCTGGAAAAGACCGATACCAGAGTGCGGTATTTCTATGATCAGCCGGGATGGATCGATGATGAGTTGTTCATAGGTTTCGAGAAAGGAAAAGGGATCGTGAACTACTCACGGGAATATCTCTATGGACTGATACTGGTCCGTGCGGACTTGAAACCGTAGGAAGATCCAATGGTCAAAACACAAAGAGGACACCGATGGTGTCCTCTTTGTGTTTTGATCCAATGAACAGTAGTCCGACGGTCAGGTCACCTGCTCCACGCGACGCACTTCCGGCACATCCTTCAACAGACGCCGTTCCACGCCGGCCCGCAGGGTCATGCGGGACATTGGACATGCAACGCACGCACCGGTGAGTTTCACTTCCACGAAACCGTCCTCCGTCACCCGGACGAGTTCCACATCCCCCCCGTCCGCCTGCAGGAACGGCCGGACCGAATCCAAAGAACGCTGTACTTTTTCGTTGATGGTCATATGTTTGATTGCTGGTGTTGCAATTCAGTTCAAAATCAGATAGTCGTGTCACTCTGAGCGAGCACCAGTTCACTTGTTGTGAGCGAAGAGTCTGCTTGATTCAGCTCCAAGCATGTTCTTCGTCCCGGGCATGAACGATTTTTTAGCCGGGACTCAGCATGACCAAGGAAACAGACTGAACTTTTCCAAGGAAGAAGGTCACATTTAAGGTGACACTCACCGTCAGTTGTTAGAACCGAGCGAGATCTCGATCGGAGCGTTCTGTTTGCTGTAGTTGCTGATGCTGATCTGCGCCGCGAGGTTCTTCGCGATGGTACGGAAGATCTTCGACGGTTCGGAATCGGGCTCGGAATCGGTGATCGGGCGTCCGCTGTCGCTGCCGGCGCGGATCTTAGTGTAGATGGGGATCTCGCCGAGGAACGGTACGGAGAACTGGTCCGCCACACGCTTGCCGCCGCCGTTGTCAAAGATGTTCTCCCGTTCGCCGCTCGCGCTGACAAAGTAGCTCATATTCTCCACCACGCCGAGGATCGGCACGTTCACTTTTTGGAACATCGCCATACCGCGGCGTGCATCCGCCAGGGACATCTCCTGCGGGGTGGTAACGATGACCGCGCCGGTGAGCGGGATCTGCTGCACGATGGTCAGCTGGATATCGCCTGTCCCCGGGGGCAGATCGAACACGAGATAATCGAGCTCGCCCCAGTTGACATCGGTCATGAACTGCTTCACGGCGCCGCTTGCCATCGGTCCGCGCCAGATGACGGCTTGCGTGGAATCGATGAGGAAGCCGATCGACATCACCTTCACACCGTACTTCTCCAGAGGGACCAGTTTCTGGTCACGCAGCTGCGGTTTCTCGTTGATGTTGAACATGAGCGGGATGCTCGGTCCGTAGATATCGCAGTCGATGAGTCCCACACTCGCTCCTTCACGCGCCAGCGAGAGGGCAAGGTTCACCGCTACAGTGGACTTCCCTACGCCTCCCTTTCCGCTCGCCACAGCGATGGTATTCTTCACACCGGGCAGCACCGGCACAGCCTGAGTGTTCGCCCGCTTCGACACACTTGCTGTCATGGTCACGTTCACCGCACCGACACCGGGGATGGATTGCCGCACGGCCTGTTCCGCCTGAGCTTTCATCTCGTCCTTCACCGGACAGGCGGGCGTGGTCAGTTCGATGGAGAAACTGACGTCCGTACCGCTGATGGTCAGGTCCTTGATGAAATTGAGCGCAACGATGTCGCGGTTCAGGTCCGGGTCGCGGACGGCGCGGAGTGCCTGGAGCACGTTCTCGGTGGTAAGTGAACTCATGATGATACCCTTCGGTCTATTGGATGTGCAATGGTCGATGATCTATTGATTGATCTGCTGTCGTTTCTTGGATTCGTAGATCCAGTCGTACTGCGGACGGGTCTGCGGTACGGCGATGATGCGTCCGCCGAAACCGATATGCCGCCAGGTGGACATATTGGTGGTGGTGACGGAGACGGTGCGGAGGACATCCTGACGGACGATGACGCCATAGCGGTCCGCCAGTGTTCCGATGTATTCGTCCGACCGTTCCTTCACGTACCGTTCCAACGCTGGGCCGCTCAGTGAATCGGGAGCATTCCTGCGGATGGTATCCTGCACGGACATCAGCAGCCGTGCACCGCGGTAATTGTCCATCCACACCGAGATATCGTGGCGGACATTCGCGGACTGCTGCAGGTTCTTCCGCAGTCCTTCGCGCGCCAGCATCTCGTTCTGGATGACGGTCTTGATATTATTGTTCAGCACGGCGCGGACCGTTCCGCTGTCCAGCGGCTGCGGAAAGACCAGGTTGTTCGTTCCCAAACCGTTGATCACATCGTCCACCGTCATCTGTCCTGTTGCCAAGGTGATGAAGGGAGAACGAAGGAGCGGACGCAGATGTTCCCGGAGCGGCGGGATGCCTGTGGGGGTGAACTGGAAGAGTCCTTTTGCGATGTACTGCGCTGAATCCTTCCGGAGCATCTCATAGATGGCCCCGGCCATGCGGAAGAAGATGTCCGGATCGGCTTCCGCCCGCTGCGGTGCAGTGACGGATGCAAACACACGGTGCGCGATGGAATCCTCTTTCCTGTCCCGCAGAACATTCCCGACCTTATGCAGCCGGTCCTGCAGGGAGAACTTCGCATTCGCCTGATTCAGAGAGCGGTTGATCAGCGAGAACATCACCCACCCGTACGCGTCGGTCTGCACCGGAGGTGTGATACTATCCTTTCCCATGGCGAACACGGCATCCTCCACGTTCTTTTCCGGGAAGCCGTAGGTGACGCTGACGGTATCGATCACAACATACAATGAATCGCGGAATGTGCGAAGGGTCCGTTTCTTATTCTTGCTTTGAGCGACCTTGGTGTAGAGAAGCTCTCCTTCTTTCGGAGAAATGATGCCGAGAACCGCTACACGGATCTCGGTCGGGAAGCGGTTGAGACCGATCCGTTCCTCTTCCGGCGAGTAGGTCACTTTGGCCCGGATCTCGGACTTATAGAACTCATCCCGCACGAAGAGCCG
>JAVBYA010000222.1 GCA_030824295.1 Bacteroidota bacterium | reverse complement strand
TTTGCGAAGAGTTTCCGCAGCGACAGGATGTGCAGCAGATATGCGAACGGGACAAGAACGCCCGGCAGAAGATTGAACGGCGCATAACTGATGATGAAGTTCGGCACTTCCGTCCGGATGAGTTCGATCCCCGGCACGGACAGCATGCCGTGCAGGACCACGTTCGTCAGGATGATGAGACCGGCGACATTCCATCCGATCAGCAGGCGGTCTGACGCCTTCCCTTTCATGATGAGATACGCCATCACCGGTGCTGTGAGACCGACCACGATATCGAAATTCCTTCCTTCCAGGCTCATCACATCCGGCAGCAGCTGGATATCGGCAAGCATCCACAGAACGAATTCCACACCGATACGGAACGACTGCACCGCGGTCAGGAAGAATAGTGTGAACGGAGCAGCGAGCGCACTCCCCTGTCCGGAGAAGGCAAGATAGATGAGCAGTGCAAAATTCGGTACAACGAAGAGCATGATGCGGGGCGGAACCTCGCCGATCCCATCCGCAAAGAAACCAAGCTTGCCGGCAAGGTACTGCACGATGAACCACAATGCCATACCGATCCAGAGCGAACGGCGCTCCGGCAGCAGATGCCGTCCATGACCGATGATCACGGCTGTTGTCAGAACGGACAATGTGAGGAATGAATAATAGAGCGGGAGCGGTACGACAGCGTTCATGTGTTCTCCGAATGAAGCCCATGATACTGAAAAACCGCTTCTGGTCCAACGAAATCTTGCTAATGCATCCATTTCCAAGTATCTTACCGCAGAAATTCAATCCTCTGTCGGACCGATGTCGGTCCGACATTTCATTTTCGCTTATCCTTCCGGTTCCATGTCCAAAAAGATCTGTATAGGCATCCTCGGCGGCGGACAATTGGCAAAGATGTCCACGCTTGCAGCATCGCGTCTCGGTTTCGATATCTCCATCATGGACAAGGAGATGCGCTCCCCTGCCGGGCAACTGACGCATCACGAAACGATCGGCTGGGTGGATGACCACCTGACCCTGCACTCGTTTGCCTCCCATTGCGATGTTGTGACGCTGGAGAACGAATTCGTGGACCATCACCGGATAGAGAGCATCGAGCAGCTTGGAAAGAAGGTCTTCCCCTCTTCCGGCACCATTGCCCTCATCCAGGATAAATTACTGCAGAAGCAGACGCTGAAGAAGAAGAAGATCCCCGTTCCGGCCTTTCTGGAAGTGCACGACGATGACACCTATTCGGCCATCACCAAAAAACTCGGCGGGCCGTTCGTGCTGAAATCACGGAAGATGGGATACGATGGGTACGGGAATGCAATGGTGGATTCAGAACAATCACTGCGCGAGGCAGTGCGCCACCTTTCCAATCGACATGATAATCTGATGGCGGAATCGTTCGTACATTTCACGATGGAACTGGCCGTGATGGTCGTTCGGACCACTCAGGAGACCAAGACGTATCCGGTCGTTCAGACCATTCAGAAGAACCATATCTGTCACACGGTGATCGCACCGGCCCAGATCCCGGCAGCGGTCGCCAAACGGGCGGTGAAGATCGCTGTGGATGCGGTGAAAGCGGTGAACGGTTTCGGCATCTTCGGCGTGGAGATGTTCCTGACCGAGAAAGGGACGATCATCGTGAACGAAATGGCCCCCCGTCCGCACAACTCAGGACACTATACCATCGAAGGATGCGTCACTTCGCAGTTCGAGAACCACATCCGCGCGGTGATGGAATTGCCGCTCGGTTCGACCGCGATGGTACGGCCGTATGCGGTGATGATCAATCTGCTCGGCAAGCCGTTTCCGCAAAAGCGGATGGAAGTGTACCGTGCTGCGCTGAAGCATCCGGAGATGCACCTGCATATCTACGGCAAGGAAGGGTCCAGAACCGGACGAAAGATGGGACACATCACCATTACCGGCGACAATCTGAAGAAGATACTGAAAGAAGCGACGGCATTGGAAGCAGAGATCAGTCTGTAATTTCCAATGGTTGTTTTTTATATCTCAAGAAACTGTTAACTCCGCCTTTCAAGGCGGAGTTTCTGCATCGAACAACAATCATATCGGCTTTAGCCGTGACAAAAAGAACATGTCATATGTTAAAGTAATGATCCATGCTGTTTGGGGAACAAAGAATAGGTTCCCATTCCTCAATGGCGATATTAGAATAATTGTCATCGAGCATATAAAGGCCAATGCGGTCAAAAAGGGAATTTATATCGATACTATAGGCGGATATACAGATCACCTGCATTGCCTTTTCGGTCTCAATGCTGATATGAGTATTGCAAAAGCACTTCAACTAATGAAAGGTGAATCAGCCTTCTGGATAAATTCACAAAAGATCACTCATAACAAATTTGAGTGGGCGGATGAATATTTTGCTTCATCCGTGAGTGAAGATAATCTATCTATCGTAAGAGCATATATCAATAATCAAGAAGAACACCACAGAGTAAAATCGTACCAGGAAGAATGTGAGATATTCCTAAAAGAACACCGGCTTACTTATCATGGCTAAAGCCGTATATTTATGTCGGTGTAACTGTCTCCGCCATAAATGGCGGAGATATCATTGTTCAATATTCATCAAAATATTCGATCTATGAAGAAACCGATCGTCGGCATCATCATGGGAAGTGACTCCGATCTTCCCGCTATGCAGGAAGCAGCAGCTGTACTGGAACAATTCGGCGTTCCGTACGAGATGCGCATCACCTCCGCACACCGTACTCCGGAGGTGATGTCCTCCTATGCATCCGCAGCGCTCAAGCGGGGATTGAAAGTGATCATCGCAGGCGCAGGCGGAGCTGCCCATCTTCCCGGTATGACCGCATCGCACACCCCTCTGCCGGTGATCGGCGTTCCGATCAAAACGAAAGCGTTGGACGGACTCGACTCATTACTCTCCATAGCGCAGATGCCGGGAGGTGTTCCAGTGGCAACAGTGGCGATCGGCGGAGGAAAGAATGCAGGATTGCTGGCGGTACAGATCCTTGCCGTGAGCGACAAGCGATTGATGAAAGAAATGGTCTCGTACAAGAAGCAGCTGGAGATGGAGTCGAAGAAGAAGGATGGGACTCTTAAGAAAGCGAAAAGGAAGTGAAAAGTTATAATTGCAGATTACAGATTGCAGACGATAGATAACAGATAGCAGTTGGGAGTTTTGAGTGAGGAGTTTTGAGTGATGAGTTTGGAGTGAGGAGTTTGGAGTGCGGAGTTGAGTGTGGGATGTATTTAGATTCAGTGAGGATAATCTCCGCCATCCGCTACAAATGGGCATCGGTCGCTCTGGTCTAATATCTTATGTCTAGATACGAATCTGCATACCGACATCTGACATCTTCTATCTGACTACTGATGTCTGATCTTATTTTTTCCCGTACATGAACATCAGCGGCCGCCAGACCCGCTTGGCCCAGTAGTATTCGCTGTGGGTCCCTTTCGAATCGAGCGTATACTCCAGGTCCTTCCCCTTTTTGAACCCTTTCGATTTCAATATCTCCACCATCCGCTTGTAGCCGCTCAAGAGTTCCTTCTCCCGTCCGCCGCAGTCCAGATAGATACGCACATGCTTCTTTGGACCTGCGTATTCCCGCACTTCTTTCAAGGTTCGTTCATCATCGTACCAAAATGACGATGAAAGGCAGCCCGCCATGCCGAACACGTCCGGACGCTTCCAGACGAACAGCAGGGATGACAATCCCCCCAGCGATGAACCGATGATGCCGGTGTGCTCGCGTCCCGGTTTTGTGCGGTAGAGCGAATCGACGAGCGGCTTCACCACGCCGGCCACGAACTCCATATACGCCGAACCGAGCGGCGAATCGGAATACTCCGGCAGCCGGTCCGGTGAGTTATAGATGCCGACGATGATGATCTCTTCCATCTTCTTCATCTTCATCAGACTGTCCGCCACTTCATCCACGCGCCAATCGTAACCGGTGTATGCCGTGTACGGATCGAACAGATTCTGTCCGTCATGCATATACAGCACGGGATAGTGTTTCTTGCTATTCTTGTCGTAGGATGGCGGGAGCCAGACGATGATATCGCGCCGGTGATGGAGACCGTCCCCCCAGAGCTGCCGGTGGTAATGCACGTTCCCGCGGATCGCTGGTTCCGGTCTCTTCGGCAGGATGTATCGTTTCCAGAACATCGGTCTCAGGATCACGCTGGTATCTTTCGTTACGTCGATGATGGTGTTGCGCGGTGATGTACCGCTGTCATAATATGCTTCGGATGCCCAGGAACCGGCGGTCACTTTGAACTGCATCACGCTGCCGCTGTCCGCCGCTACAGTGATACTCCACTCCCCTTCCCCTCTTTCCGTCATCGGCACCGCTGCCGGATTCCACCTCCCCGTCTGCGCGGAATTCCCTGCGATGAACACGTTCAGTCCGGAATCACGTGCGGACGGTTCCGGCAGGACAATGACCGTCACCTGCTTCGTCTGTGCCGCAAGCAGCTGGAAGAACAGAACAGCGATCAGGCAGGAACGTTCCATGGTGAATACCGGGGTGACAATCGAATGATAGGGAAATATCGGCGGTTATCCAAAAAAAAGATCCGCCCCACAGGACGCAGGGCGGATCGGAGGAGTTGCTGAGGTATTGCTTTTTCCCCGGAGGGAAAAACTTAGAACTGACCGCGCATCTTTGCGATGGAGTTGCGGAGCAGTGCGTTTGCATATGCCGTGTTGTGGACACCAGCGCTCAGGTCATGTTCGACCAGGAAGAAGTTCCACAGTGCACCGGCTTTCTGCGACGGTTTGATCACCAGCGGTTTGGTGCTGGATGCTTTTGCCTGCATGGTCAGTGTATCGAGCCAGCCAGCCTGTGCCAGAAGGACCTTAAGTGTATCGAGGTTCTTATGCGTGGTGGTCATTGCGCCCTTGTAGTCCAAGGTCGTGATGGTAGCATGGCAACCAGAGGTCTTGCAACCATTCAGGTTCATTCCCTCTTCTTCGGTCTCCAGTCTCATGGAGTGGCCGCCGGAGTAGTTACCCTGTGCTTTGGTCATGTGGCAGATGGTGCAACCGTCAGCTTTGATCGACGTTGAGGTGGTATGGAACGAATTGCTGACCGCTTCCGGTGCATTCGACCATTCGTAACCGCCTTTACCCATCAGCATCTGGGACTGCACACCGTAGTGTGAATACCAGCGGCCGGAGGTGATGCGGATCGAATCGTTCACAGCATCGGTGGAGGTGGATTTGCTCGGATCGAGTTTCACAGCCTGTGTGCGCGGACGATGGCACTGTGCGCAAAGGTTGCCCTTGCCGTAATCGAACGAGTAATCTGCAACGCCGGTCAGGTTGGAGAACAGCGTAACAGCGGAGGAATTGCGAAGGGTGAAGTCACCGTTCTTATGCGGTGAATGGCAAGCGAAGCAACCGACCGGCGATGAATTGGCCTGTTCGGTGACGGTCTTTCCGCTCATCTTCTGAACGAAACCTTCGGTGGTATGGCACTCTGCGCAGCTGGAGCCGCTTTCGAATGCTGTTCCGCCGTTCGCATGTTTCGATGCGTTCCATTGGAACGTTGCAGCTGATTTGAAGAACACGGTATCGGTGTCAGGATTGTGGCACGATGCGCATTTCAAGCCTTCTTTGAAACCATCAAAGTAGACAAAGCCGGCATCTTGACCTTTTGCGCCGTCTTTTCCGGTTGCTCCGTCCTTACCTGCCGGCCCTGCAGGACCTTCGCAAGCGACAAGACTGAGTAAAGCGAATACGGTTAGAACAGTTAGGAGATTTTTCACTGTTATAACTCCTTTCATGAATGAAGTTAGGTGGTGCTTTTTGAGTGAATATTGGCCTACCTGTAGTGCAGATAAGTCAAACTTGTGGCGAACTGCCTATCTACTGGCAAATAATGTGCCGAAGAAAACCGTTGAATTTGTAGGAAATTTCAACATTGCAATTATCAATTTCTTAAGGTTGCAACAGGAACTTAAAGTTGTTTTGCATTAATGGGAGTGTAAAACGACAAAAAACTCTGTATTTATTGGCGGAATCCCATACTTGAACGTCTGAAAACAAAAAGGTCCCGCTTAAGACGGGACCTTTGAATGAACATTATGTTTGATGTGATCTCATCGGGAGCCGTCTGTCAATTGATCCTGCCGTTGATATGCTTTGACGGATTGATGATGTCCAGATTGGCATTGATCACATCAGCATGGCATGTGGAGCAATCGGAGGTGACCAATGCGAAGGTATGACCGGTTACCGGATAAGCCTTCTCTTTCTTCGTTGCTTTCGTGACATCGCCATGGCACGTTCCGCAGGCAACAACGGCCGCAGGATCGGCATTGGCCCACGTTACGATCTTGTTCCCATTACCGCCCTGGAAATTGCCGTGGCAGTATGTGTTCGAACAGCTTGTGCCGGCTGCGTCATAGGAAGATCCAACCGCGAACAGTGCCGATGTGGAATCGAACCGCACTTCGGCATTCGCCGTTGCATCGATATGACCTGCAGCGGTCACCGTGGCCGGGACGACGTGACACGTACCGCACGGGACCGGTGCACCCAATGTACCGCCGAGCAGATGTTTCTGATGCGCGCCGACACCGCGTATGGTCGTTGCAGAATTCCCGACAAGATCGTTCGGCGGTGCTGCGTTCACGCTGCCGTGACAGGTGGTGCAGTTCTCCGGACCGTTCGGCTTGCTATGACAAGTGTTGCACGATTGTCCGGTCGTGCCGCCCGAATAATCCTTTGCGTGACACGACTGGCAGAGCGTCAGGTCGTAGTTGGCATTCCGCACATAGGCGGCGTGAAAATTCGCGGAGGAAGCATCGGCGAATCCTTTGCCGTGGACGGAGATGGTCGCTTCGGTCGGCACTTTCTCTTCCTGCAGTTCACTGCAGGCCGGGAGCAGCACTGCAGCGAGCATGATGACGCTGATGACGGAACTCTTCATGATTGATGTGCCCATTATTTCACCCCGTGACAATATCCGCAGAAATTCTGTCCGGCTTTACCGGTCGGACGCGCATTCGCGTCGGTATGACAGACGAAGCAATTGGATGCTGATTCTGTATGCCAATCCCCCTGCACATCCTTCATGAACCCGGAGGCATGCGTGCGCGGCTCGCTCCCCTTCACGCCGTCCCGGTCCACATGGCAGGTGATACACGTGGGATCGTTCCCTTCAGTATCATGACACGTTGCGCACCGCTGCATATCGCGCTTGGCCAGCTGTGCATGGGATCCGCCGCCTGAACCGACACCGATCGTCGTGAACCCGACCGCTTCGTGACTGGTCGGCATCACGCCGCCAACCGCAGCACTGCCGTCCATATGGCAATCCATGCAGAAAGTCTGCTGACGGTGACAGGTCTGGCAGTCCGCTGCACGGCCTTTGGCATCGATGCCGTGCGTGAATTTATAATTAAGATCATGAACGTTCTGAGCGGACATCGCATCCGGGCGGTCGTTGCCGAATTTCCGCGGGGACATCATGCCGGTCGCTTCGGACTTGGAGAGCTTGGTCAGATTCGAACCATCATGACATTCCATGCACGATGATTCGGTATGGCAGCCCTGGCATTTCGCATCGAACGTGCGTCCGTTCATCACCCGTCCATGCTCGCGGCCGAAGTTCGCCGCGGCATGCGAAGCGGGACGAAGCGTTACCAGATTGGTATGGCATGCTTCGCATTCGTTCGTTGCTTTCACATTATTATGACAGGTGTTGCAGGTCGTCATAGAGGCGGCATTCTGCGCACCGGCAAAGTCCGTCTGGTCCATTCCCTGATGGCAGGTGATGCATTCCATCTTCTGTCCGTTCACG
>JAVBYA010000421.1 GCA_030824295.1 Bacteroidota bacterium | reverse complement strand
TCCCGGCAGCGAGCAGATCCGCGCGACCATCGAGCGGGACGGACAGTTGCAGACACTCACGGAAGCGGGCGCGGTCGTGATGGCGAACGCGTGCGGACCGTGCATCGGACAGTGGAAGCGTCACGATGTGGCGATGGGAGAGAAGAATTCCATCATCACCTCGTTCAACCGTAACTTCACGGCGCGCAATGATGCGAACCCAGCGACACATGCCTTTGTGGCAAGTCCGGAGATCGTCACGGCATTCGCTATCGCAGGACGGCTCACCTTCAATCCGCTCACCGATACACTGCAGAATGCAAAAGGGGAGCATGTGAAGCTCGATCCTCCGAAAGGGGACGAACTGCCGAAGAACGGATTCAAACCGGATGAAGAAGGATTCATCGCACCGGCAAAGGACGGCAGCAAAGTGAAAGTGGCAGTGGCAAAGTCGAGCGACCGTCTGCAGCTGCTGGCGCCGTTCAAAGCATGGGAAGGGAAGGATCTGGAGAACCTGCGCGTCCTGCTGAAGGTGAAAGGGAAGTGCACCACGGACCATATCTCTCCCGCCGGCAAGTGGCTGAAGTACCGCGGACATCTGGACAACATTTCCAACAACATGTTCATCAACGCGGTGAATGCGTACAGCGGCGAACCGGGGAAAGGGAAGAACCTTTTCACCGGCGAGGTGAAGGACTATTCCGCTGTGGCGCGCGATTACAAGAGCAAGAACATCGGCTGGGTGACCGTCGGTGATGAGAACTACGGTGAAGGATCGTCCCGCGAACATGCGGCGATGGAACCGCGCTTCCTCGGCGGTCGCGCTATCATCGTGAAGAGTTTCGCCCGCATCCACGAGACCAACCTGAAGAAGCAGGGGATGCTCGCGCTGACGTTCAAGAATCCTGCCGACTACGATCTGATCCGCGAGGATGATGTCGTGGCGATCCGCGGTCTGAACTCATTCGCACCCGGCGTACCGCTCACACTGGAACTGAAGCACAGCGACAATACGGCGGACAACATCGAATTGAATCATACGTTCAACGAAGGACAGATCGCCTGGTTCAAAGCCGGCAGCGCCCTGAACCTGATCGCACAGCAGATGCAGAAAGCGCCTGCCAAAAAAGCGAAAGCGGCCGCGAAGAAACCGGCAAAGAAGAAAGCGGTCAAGAAAGCAACGGCTAAGAAATCTGCGAAGAAAAAAACAGTCAAGAAAAGCGCAAAGAAGGCTGTGAAAAAGACGGTCAAAAAGAGTGCAAAGAAAACGGTGAAAAAAGCCGTGAAGAAAACTTTAAAAAAGAAGAAATAGGAACTATTTCATAATTCAGAATGCAGAATGTCTCAGAGTGTCCGAATACCGCTAAGGCGGGGAAACTCTTTGCCGACCAGTTCTGTTGTAGGAGATAAGAAAGCAGAGATGTTTGTCTGATTATAGTGCAAAATCTTTGTATCTTCTCTATATCTGAGTTCATAGTTCACAATTCTTCATTCAATCAATAGTTATTGGAGTAGAAATGCCATTCGATCCCGTCATGATCCAGCCGTTCCGCGATGAGCTGCTCGAGCTGGGTATCAAAGAGCTCTACACACCGCAGGATGTTGATGCGACGATCAGCAACAACAAAGGAACGCTGCTCGTGGTGATCAACTCTGTCTGCGGCTGCGCAGCCGGCAAAGCACGTCCGGCCATCCGCAAGGCGCTGCAGCATACCGCAGTTCCGGACCATAAAGTGAGTGTGTTCGCCGGCCAGGAAGTGGATGCGACCGCACGGCTTCGTGAGCAGTGGCTGCAGGGGATCCCCCCGTCGTCGCCGGCCATCGCACTCTACAAGGACAATGAACTCGTCCATTTCATCCCGCGCTTCAAGATCGAGGGACGTATCGCAGAAGAGATCGCTGCCGATCTCATCGCTGCATTCGATGAGTTCTGCGGAAACAACGTCGCCGCATAAAGAACGACCATCAGTACGGCCGAAGCACATGGATGACCTCCGTGTGCTTCGGCGTTTTAAAGGCTCAACATGAAACCAATCGTGAAGATCTGCTGCATCTCATCCATTGAGGAGGCAGCACTCGCCGTACAACACGGCGCATCCGCCCTCGGACTCGTCTCCGCCATGCCGAGCGGTCCCGGTCCGATATCGGAAGAACTCATCACGGAGATCGTTGCAACGGTGTCGCCGGGCATCGCGACATTTCTGTTAACCAGTAAGCAGGATGCGGAGTTGATCATCGCGCAGCAGCGGCGGACCAATGCGAACACGCTGCAGCTGGTGGATGAGGTGAGCGTTGATGTCTATCGGGAATTGCGTCAGGCATTGCCGGGAGTGGCGCTCGTGCAGGTGATCCATGTGCTCGGTGATGCGTCCATCGACGAGGCGCTAAGTGTAGAACCATTCGTCGATATGCTGTTGCTCGATTCCGGCAATCCGAACCTTGCGGTGAAGGAACTGGGAGGGACGGGGAGAATGCACGATTGGTCGGTGAGCCGGAGGATCGTGGAAGCGGTGAAGAAACCGGTCTTCCTTGCCGGAGGACTCAACGCCGGGAATGTGCGGGAGGCGATCGACACGGTGCAGCCGTACGGATTGGATCTCTGCAGCGGAGTGCGGACCGATGGGAAATTGGATGAGGGGAAGCTGGTACAATTCTTTGACGCTGCAACAGGCGGGAATACATAGGCAGATACGAGAAGCTATCTCAAAAATGGTTTGTCAGGTTACCATTTCGAATCCCGCCGGGATAGAGCCTGATTGCGGGGTGAGAAATCTGATACTACGCTCAGATTTCTCACTTCGCTTCCTTGAAAAGATAACATGGCTCGTTCGAAATGACGTTGTAGTATTTTATTTTTGAGATAGTTTTTACGTATTGAAAGCATACCTATGTTTTCTATGATCCTATGTGTTTTGATTCTAAACCTTAAACCCGGAAACACATAGAAACATAGGACACATAGAAAATCCCTGATCTACAATAAGCAGAAACACAGAAGCACAAAGGACATAGAGAGGTCCAAACTAAGTGTTAATCTCTCCGACAGAAAAGAAGATCGTTTTTCCTTTTGCTTTCCCCGTCGCCACCATCTCGTCCGCCCCAGATGAAGGTCCACCGATCCTCAACACTGCATCACAGTGATCGATGAGTTTCACGGCGACCGGATGGAACATTTCATTCCACACTGCATCCCCCATCCGTTCTGAACCGGCTGCTTCGATCAGCGGCAGCGCGAACCATTCCCCAAGCACCGGAAGGTGTCCCATCCTGTAGACTTCCAAAGCAGTATCGGTCATCGCTTTCACGTTGGCGGCGATGCGTGCCGGTTCGTCGTTCGTGCCGGAACGGTACGGTCCGGCGATCAATATCATCATCGTATTTACCTTTATGGCCTTAGAATTCCGTGCAGCTGCATGTACTGCAGCAGCATGATGGTCTTGCCGTCACGGATGCGTCCATCCGACACCATCGACAATGCTTCAGGGAAGGGGACCTCCATCACTTCGATATTCTCTTCTTCCTCCGGTACACCGCCGCCGTCGCTCACCTTCATGGCAGGTGTGTACTCGGCAATGAAAAAGAAAAGGACCTCCGTCACCGAACCGGGGGACATATACGCTTCGAACACCTTCCTCACATCGCCGATCTTGTAACCGGTCTCTTCTTCCGTTTCTCTTTTGATGCATTCTTCGGCATTGTCCCTATCCAGCAGTCCGGCACACGTTTCGATCAGCATCCCGTCCGGATTGCCGTTGACGAACGTGGCAAGACGGAACTGGCGGGTGAGGATGACACTATTCCGTTCTTTATTATAGAGCAGGATGGTCGCGCCGTTGCCGCGGTCATAGATCTCCCGCTCCTGGGTTTTCACCATGCCGTTCTTTTTGGTGTATTGGATCGTGTATTTGCGGAGAAAGTACCAGTTATCGGAGAGGATGTCGGTGCGGAGAATGGAAACGTTGCTGATCATAGGTCCTTAATGGAATGGAAGAATGATAAAAGATACGGGAAACGAGAGAGGATTCCACTGTTCATTTGTTCAGTCTTGCAAAAAAACAGCCGTCATATTCGGCGGCTGTTGATGGAGCATGAACTGGGTTGGGTCAGCGGGTTGCCGGTATCTGACGTTTGAGGAAATTCCACGCTTCGCGGTAGATGTCCAGATCTTTCGGATCGGAATGTGTGCCGTTGACCATCTTCAGCAATGTCACCTCCGGTCTGCCGGGTGCAGCATACTGATACCGCTCGATGCTCGTCGTGTTGGTGGTGTCGGAATCGGGCATCAGTTCCATGACCGGATCACCTGAATATCCGGCCAGAGAGGACCAGTACCGGAACGTTGCATCGGTGGAACGGACCCGTCCAAGGGTAACGCCGGCGGCATTGATCACGCCGCCGTTGTAGGGACTCACCTGATCATTCGTTCCGTTCACGATCATCACCGCCGCAGGGCGGCCGGAGGGAGTGCAGTCCATATTCTCATCCGCCGGCAGACTTGCAACGATCGCAACGATGGCCTGAAAGGTCTCCGGCATGGTCAGCGCGAGTTTGTATGCCATATGTCCGCCGCCGGAGAATCCGATGGCGAAGGCAGCGGAACTGTCCGCACCATACGTTCGGGAAAGGGCGGAGATCATTCCGCGGAAGAACGACACTTCATCGATATCCTCCAGATTCGCAGCGGAAGTAGCGGCCTTGCGGCATTCGTTCCAGAAGTTCTTGTATCCGTCCGGATAGACGAATAGCACAGGCTCCGATGCTGCTATGGTCTGCAACGACATGGTCTCCTTCATCCTGCCGATGCCGATGCCGCCGGAGCCGTGCAGTACGAAGACCAGTCGGGTCACTGCTGCGCCGGGAGCGGGAGCGATATAATGGAAAGTGCGGTAATGGCTGCCGATACGAATGGAATCGTCCACCCGCTGAGCACTGAGCGGCGGAGAAGTGACAATGAGCAATGGAACAATGAACAAAAGGATATCACGGATGCGAGACGGAAAAGGATTCATAACGATGATCTTGAGACGATGTAAAAAAAAGGCGGCTCGGCGGCCGCCCCTTGAGGAACTATTTTTTTGATGACTTCTTCAGAACTTTCTTCTCCGCTGCACCGGTCATATTCAGGAACGGTTTCAGCAGCTCGATGGGGAGCGGGAAGATGGTGGTGGAGTTATTCTCCGATGCGATCTCGGTGAGCGTCTGCAGATAGCGGAGCTGCAGGGCGATCGGATTCCGTTCGATGACGGCTGCCGCTTCTCCGAGTTTCTGACTCGCCTGCAGTTCTCCTTCGGCGTGGACCACTTTCGCGCGGCGTTCGCGTTCAGCTTCCGCCTGTTTCGCCATGGCGCGCTGCATTTCCGGCGGCAGGTCGATCTGTTTCACTTCCACAGTGGAGATCTTGATGCCCCACGGTTCGGTGTGCTGGTCGATGATCACCTGCAGTTCGCGGTTGATCTTGTCCCGTTGTGCCAGCAGGTCATCCAGTTCGAACTGTCCGAGAATGCTCCGGAGCGTTGTCTGCGCCAGCTGTGAAGTGGCGTAGATGTAATTCTCCACGCTGATGATCGCCTTGTCCGGCTGCACAACGCGGAAATAGACGACCGCATTCACTTTGATGGAGACGTTGTCCTTGGTGATCACGTCTTGGGGAGGGACGTCCAGCACCACAGTGCGGAGACTCACCTTCACCATCCGGTCGATGCCGGGGATGAGGATGATGAGACCGGGACCTTTCACGCTGAGGAGGCGGCCGAGGCGGAAGATGACGCCGCGTTCGTACTCCGATAGGACCTTGATGAGATTGAAGAGAATGACCGCGCCGAACGCGATCAGGAATATGAAGCCGATGAGTCCGTCCATAAGTATGCTCCTGAAATGGATGTGTGTGTGCGAATGACCGTCGGGGATTCCCGGACGGTCACCCTTGTTGCTGAACTTTCAATTGTAAACCGTGGATCTCAGTGACGATGATCTTCGCACCCTTCGGGATGTTCCCGTCGATGCTCTCCGCGCTCCAGAGTTCCCCATGTACACGGACCTGACCGGACGGCGTCAAAGCCGTGAACGCGATCCCTTCTTGTCCGACCATCCCTTGTTCACCGGTATCGATCTTCCGTTTCTGTGCTTTCAGTCCCGCGCCGACCACAAAGAAGAAGAACAGCGCAGTTGCTGCCACGAGCGGGATCACGACGCCGAGCGACACTTCCACGAATTCCATCGGGTTGTCGTTCTGATAGAGCATGATGGAGCCGAAGAAGAGCGCCACCGCGCCGCCGACGGAGAGGAGGCCGTAACTGGTGATCTTGATCTCCAATAGGAAGAGGATGATGCCGACGATGATCAGAGCGAGTCCGGCGTAGTTGATCGGAAGGGTCTGCATGCTGTAGAGTGCCAGGATGATCGCAATGGCGCCGGCAACACCCGGCAGCACCGAGCCCGGATTGTAGAGCTCGAAGAATAGACCGTAGATGCCGATCAGGAACAGGATGTAGGAGATATTTGGATCGCTGAGCAGGTCCAGCAGTTCGTACTGCCAGGTCATCGGCCGCTCTTCGATGACGGCATCCTTCAGCGCGAGAGTGAGCGTATCCGCATCGATGATCACCGTGCGGCCTTCCAGCGAATCGAGCAGCGCGGAACGGTCCGGTGCGATGAAGTCGATGACACCGTTCGCCAGCGCTTCGGTCTCCGTGATGGCCACGCTGTTCCGAACCGCATCCTCAGCCCACTGCACGTTCCGGTGCCGGCGCTCGGAGATGGAGCGGATGAATGCTGCAGCATCGTTGGTCACTTTACCGGACATCACCGAATCCATCTCTCCCTGCGCATTCACCGGATGAGCGGCACCGATATTGGTACCGGGCGCCATCACCGCCACATGTGCCGCCATGGTGATGAACACACCGGCCGATGCGGCGCGCGAACCTTGCGGTGAAACGAAGACAATGACGGGAAGATCGGCTTCCAGGAATTCCGTTACGATATCGCGGGTGGATTGGAGGAGTCCGCCGGGAGTATTCAGCTCTATAATAACAGCTGATGCCCGTGCGGCAGTTGCGGATGCGATACCGTGCTTCAGATAGTCGTTGGTTGCGGGATTTATGCTGCCGTTCACGGTCAGGACGTGCACCGTATTCCCAGCAACGAGCAATGAGCTCAGGAGGATCGAAGTGAGGAGGAGCTTTTTCATGGGATGGGGACCTCTGTCTGGAACTAAGGTAGAGAAAGAAGTCGGTGAAAACAAGGGACGGACCGGCAGGGAAGATCGGAGACGGAGAAGAAATCGTTTCCAAATACACCAGATTTTGAATATACTGGTGCACCCGGATATGAAATTCCTCAAAACGATCGCCATCGATATCACGCCGCTCCGCCGTAACAGAGACTTCCGGCTGCTGTTCATTGGTCAGTTCATCTCCTTTCTCGGTTCATCCATCACGACCGTCGCCTTGTCGTACCAGATCTACACGATCACCGGCTCCACCGCCTACGTCGGCATCCTCGGTCTGTTCCAGCTCGTTCCTCTCTCCATCAGCGGATTCATCGGCGGTTCGGTGGCGGACCGGTTGGACAGGAAACGGATCATCGTGATCGCAGAATGCTCGCTGCTCCTCACCAGTATCGCACTGGCGGTGACGGCGGTGTTGGACGGTGTGCCGGTCTGGACCTTGTTCGGAATCGCAGCGCTCTCATCGTTCGTCAGCGGATTCCATCGTCCTGCGCTGGATGCACTCACGCCGCGCGTGATCGAGCATGATGAGATCCCGGCGGCCAGCGCCTTGAGCGGTTTCCGCGGTACGACCGCAATGATCCTCGGTCCCTCCATCGCCGGTGTCATCCTGGCATCGGTCGGACTGGTCTATACCTATCTTTTGG
>JAVBYA010000438.1 GCA_030824295.1 Bacteroidota bacterium | reverse complement strand
ATGGTGATGCATGCACTGGAACATGCCTGGGGCGGTGAGATCTTCGTTCCGAAGATCCCATCGTACCGCATCCTGGATGTGGCGGAAGCCATCGGACCGGAATGCGAGAAGCCGCTGGTCGGGATCCGTCCCGGCGAGAAGATCCACGAAGAGATGATCACGGTCTCCGATTCGTACCAAACGTACGACCTGGGGAAATATTACGCGATCCTCCCTTCGCTGCACAAATGGAAACTGGAAGAGTTCGTCGCTCATTTCGCCGCCCGTAAAGTGGAACCGGGTTTCTCCTATAACTCCGGGAACAACACCGAGTGGGAGAGCGTGGAATCGCTCCGCGCACTCATCACCCAACATCTGGACCCTGACTTCCATGTCTGACCGGCCGAACATCCCGTACGGGCGACAGCACATCACTCCGGAGGATATCGATGCCGTGGTGCGCACTCTCACGTCCGATTTCCTGACGCAGGGTCCGATGATCGCCAAGTTCGAGGAAGCATTCGCTGCGTACATCGGCAGCCGGTATGCCGTGGCTGTTGCGAACGGTACGGCGGCACTGCACCTGTGTGCGCTGGCGCTGAATGTTGCGCCGGGTCAGCGTGTGATCACCACACCCATCACGTTCGCCGCTTCCGCCAACTGCGTCCGCTACTGCGGCGGCACGGTCGAATTCTGTGATATCGACCCGTCGACCTATTTGCTCGATATCGCCGGTGTCCGTCGGACGCTGGAGCGTTCACCGCGCGGTACATACTCCGGCATCATTCCCGTCGATTTCTCCGGCCGTCCGGTGGACCTGCGCGCATTCCGCGCTCTGGCGGATGAACACGGACTCTGGATCATCGAAGATGCCTGTCATGCTCCGGGAGGGTTCTTTCCTTCAGCTGATGACGGACAACGTTGCGGTAACGGCTCTTCTGCGGAACTCGCGATCTTTTCATTCCATCCCGTCAAGCACATCGCAGCGGGTGAAGGCGGGATGATCACCACGAACGATGAAGCGTTGTACCGCCGGTTATTGATGCTCCGCACTCACGGCATCACGCGGGATACGGCGCTGTTCGAGAACTCGCCGGACCTTGCTGCCGGTGCAGCGGGACAAACAACGTATCCGGCATGGTATATGGAGATGCAGGAACTGGGATACAATTATCGGCTGACGGATTTCCAGGCAGCATTGGGATTGAGCCAGCTCTCCCGTGCGGATGCCGGTTTAGTGAGACGCAGAGCCATTGCCGCCCGTTATGCAGAGGCATTCAGCGGTTCTCCGTTCATTCACGGACACTCCGGTTCGGTCGACGGTCATGCCTATCATCTCTATATAATAGAGGTGGAGGACCGTGTGGGACTGTACAACGCACTGCGTGAGAAAGGGATCTTTGCACAGGTCCATTACGTTCCTACGCATCTCATGCCGTACTATCGCCGGCAGGGATGGAAGGAAGGGGACCTGCCGAATGCCGAACGGTACTACCAGCGATGTTTGAGTCTTCCGATGTATCCTACGCTCACCGATGAACAGCAGTTGTTTGTGATCGATGCCGTGAAAGCATACTATCAGTAATGGGGAATCTTGCCGTCATACCTGCCCGCGGAGGCAGCAAGCGGATACCGGGAAAGAACATCCGGCCGTTCCTCGGCGAGCCGATCATTGCGTATCCCATCCGGACCGCTCTCTTGAGCGGTCTGTTCGATGAAGTGATGGTCTCAACGGATGATGATGCCATCGCCCGGACCGCACTGCAGTTTGGCGCAACGGTCCCGTTCCGCCGTTCCGCCGAGCGGGCCAATGATACGGCGGTGCTTGCCGAAGTGGTCCGCGAAGTGATCGACCGTTATGTGGAGAGCGGCAGGGTGTTCGATGCGGTGTGCTGCATCCTTCCCACTGCTCCGCTCATGACGGCCCACTCTCTCCTGCAAGGACTCCAGTTGCTGCAACGTGACAGCACCATCGATTCAGTGCGTCCGGTCGTCCGATTTTCGTACCCCATTCAGCGTGCCGTGCGCCTGCAGGGGGACCGCGTTGAGATGTTCTGGCCCGAGCACCGGTTGACCCGGTCACAGGACCTGGAACCGGCGTTCCATGATGCAGGGCAATTCTATTGGATGCGGTTCCCTCAGGGATTGTCCGGAGAGCAGCGAGCAGCATTTGAAATACCCGAACGATATTCACAGGACATCGATACGGAAGAGGATTGGATGATCGCGGAGGCGAAGTTCCGCGCACTGGCCGATGAACACACCCGCTGACATTCTGTTCGTGCTTGATGCATCGCGCGAGGCCGGGTTGGGACATCTGCGGCGCTGCCGTGTTCTGATGCAGGAATTCCTGGACCGGAATGCGGCGGTGACGGTGACGGGGCGGATCGATGGTGTGGATACCGATTCAGAACTTCCGGCAGGGGTCCGGTATGTACCGATGCCCGCCGATGTCACCGCACAGGATGAAGCACGGTTCCTCCGGTCGCTGAGCACCGGCAGCACGGTGATCGTTGTGGATCACTACCGTGCTACGATAGAGTATCAGGAAGCGATCCATGAGTTGGGGATGCGCTGGTGTCTGTTCGATTCGTTCGCACAAACACCGTTCCTTGCGGATTGGGTCATCCATGCCAGTCCTTCCGCCACTCCGGAACGGTATGAACCGCTGCGGATGCGGGCAGAAACGCGGTTCCTTCTTGGACCGGCATTCGCCCTCGTGTCACGCGAATACCGCGATGCTCGAACGCGCATCCGGCCGCGCACTACGTTGAAACGGTTATTGATCGGGTTCGGCGGGGGAGATGACCGCGGTGCTACCGTGCAGATCCTGCGTGAGCTTGCCGGAATGGATGTCTCAGGACTGGATATCGATATCGCCGTCGGTGCACTGAATCCGAATGCCGGTGAGATCGAAGAGGTGAGCAGAACGATCAACGCTCACCATGTGAATGTGCTCAAAGCTCCGGACGGTCTCCACGATCTGCTTTCGTCCGCAGACTGCAGTGTGAATGCCGGCGGGGTCATCAGCTACGAAGCGGCGGTGTTGGGAGTTCCGTCCATCATCATGACCATCGCTGAGAACCAAGAAGAGAATGCACGGGGATGGAGTGCTGCCGGTGCCGCATCGTATCTCGGACCGTCGGCACAGGGAGCTGCGATCCGATTCCGTTCGATCGCAGAACAGATGATGACCGGCAACGCAATGATCGAAAACATGTCGAAGAAGGGATCGGCAATGGTGGATGGCCTTGGCGGAGATCGGGTGGCAACAGAACTGTATTTGGGGGTGAACAGATGAACCGTTCTGCATTGATCCTGGGGACGCTCCACGGACAGAACGAAGCGATCACGTTGCTGAAAGCGAAAGGATGGACCGTTCATGCCTGCGGTCACCGCCGGGAGGGCCCCGGGGTCACATCCGCCGATTCGTTCCATCTGATCGATATTCTCGACCACGATGCGGTCGCGGCATTGGCCTCGAAGCTGAACGTGACATGTCTCTACTCCGTCGGTTCGGACATCGCCATGCCAACGGTTGCAGCAGTGAGTGAACGCCTGGGACTTCCCTGTTTCCATGACACGAGAATAACACGGACATTGTTCCGCAAGGACCTCTTCCGCACATTCCTCGATTCTACGGATATCCCTACGGTCCCGTGGAAACTCATTCAGAATGAGAGCGATCTGCAGGGATTCAATGCCTATCCGGCGATCCTAAAACCGGTGGACAGTCAGGGACAGCGCGGCATCCGGAAAGTGATGAACGCAGAGGAAGCAGTACAACATGTGAAGGATGTTATCGGATATTCGCGGTCACAGAGCTGCATCATTGAACAGTGGATGGACGGTCCTGAATTCTCCGTTCATGCCTTTGTTGAACATGGTACGATGAAATTCTTCATGCCGTCCGACCGGCATGTCTGGAGCGGACCGCTCATCGGGATCGCTGAAGCACATGAAGTGCCGTCAGCGGTGTTGAGCGGGACCCATTCCATGGAGGTGCGGGTAATGATGGAGAAGTTGATCCGTCATCTTGGGGTCGTCACCGGTCCGCTCTACGCGCAGTTGAAGTTGACCGCTGCCGGAGCACGATTCATCGAAGTGGCGTCACGGCTGGATGGCTGCCATCTCTGGCGGCTGATGAAGGTCCACACCGGCGTCGATCTGCTGGAAGCCTGTTTTGATTCGCTCGCCGGACTCGGATGGACCCAGCAGCAGCGACCGGCAACGGACCGACGGCATGCATTACGGTTCTGTTTAGGATCCCCTTCAGCGGACTATTCGTTGTGGGAGGCGGATCATGTGCATGAGCCCAATATCATCTATTGCGAGAAACAGGTGGATCATCAGGGAAGGGTGCGTGACACCAACGGAGTGGTGGGGCGGATCGGTTACCACATTGAAGTGCAGAGATGAAGATCGGAATCACCGGTTCACGCGGATTCATTGGAGGACATTGCGTCCATCGGTTGACCAGCGAAGGCCATACCGTGGTCGCGCTGACGAGCGATCCGGACTTCACGGAATTGTTGCAGTACCGCCCCGGCTCCGATGAGCGGATCCCGCTCGGACCGGATGTTCTGAAGTCCCTTGATGCCGTTCTACATCTGGCAGGACGTCCGAACCGCGATACCGCCGGTTCGGTCACTGCCGGTTGGAGTGTCTATGAAGGTGCGAACATCCGACTGACGGACCGTGTTCTCTCTTCGGTGGTGAATGCCGGCGTTCGAACATTCATCTTCGCCTCCACCACTGCGGTGTATGGTGCGCAGCGGCCCGTTCCACCGACAGAGGCGGACCTGCCGGCGCCGGATTCGATGTACGGCATCAGTAAGCTGACGGCAGAACATGTGGTGCGGTGGTACGGGGATCGGTTCCCATTGAGTGCGGTCTCATTGCGGCTGAACCAGGTCGTTGGTCCGGGTGACGGAGGGCGAGGCGTTCTGCCAAGATTCTGTGACCTGCTTTCACGCGGAGAACAGATACACGTTCACGGAACCGGCAATGCGGTGCGGGGATTCGTTGATGTGCGGGATGTTGCTGAGGCCGTTGTGTGCGTGCTGCGTCACGGCCGGCCGGAGCCGGTGTATAATATCAGCGGTCGGCCGTATTCAATCCGTGCACTGGCCGAGAGATGCTGTCAGGAATTCGGTCATCCTGTTCCCGAACCTACGGCGGTGCCTCCGTTGAACGACGATGCATCCGATACATCGGTGGATTGCCTTCTCGCAAAGGAGTCCCTCGGATGGGAACCGGTGCAGGATATCGCTGCATCGATCCGCTTTCGGCGGTTTCCGGAGACCCTTCTGCCGGTTCGATAGTTGGGACATTTTTTTAACGGATGAAATTCGCATATATACCGGAAAGCGATCAGAGCGAATCGAAACGGTGATTATTTTTAATCAATTTTCGGCATTAGAATAGTACTCGACGGCCGGGAACCGAGATATGGCTTCTTATATCTCAACGTTTGTCTCCTACAGAGGTAAACGGTAGAACTGTGTCGAAAACAGTGAAGGGTGTTAACTATGAATTCCCCATATTTTGGAAATTATTTTGAAGATTTTTTTGTAGGTCAGGAGTTCAGCCATGCAATTTCTAAAACGATCTTCGAAAGCGATAATAATTTATTCTCTTTGCTCACGATGAATCATCATCCGGTCCATACCAACGAACATTATGCCCGTCAGGAAAAACACGGCCGCATACTTGTTGTGGGCACGCTTGTTTTCAGCATCACTGTTGGTATGACGGTCCAAGACATCAGCGGGAAAGCGATTGCGAATCTGAACTATGAGAATATCGATCACAAAGCGCCGGTCTTTATCGGTGATACGATCTATGCAAGGACAACGGTATTGGAAACCCGTCCGTCAAAGTCCAACAGCACCGCAGGTATTGTTCGGGTAGAGACCAAAGGATACAATCAGGACGGTGTCGATGTTATTTCTTTCATCAGAAATGTCCTAATTAAAAGGAGGATGCATGAGAATGCGCAGTGATTTCAGTGTAATGAGAAGTCTGCTGTTTGTACCGTCTCACAATGAAAAACTGTTGGAAAGTGCGTCTCGGAAGCAAGTCGACGTACTATTGTTGGATATCGAGGATTCTGTGCAGCCCTTTGCCAACAAAGAGGTCGCACGCAAAAATATTAAAGAATGGGTATCAGCGAAACGGTTCGGGAATACGATGATATTCCCCCGGGTCAATGACCGAGAAAGCGGTCAACTGCTCAAGGATATCCATGAACTCACTATTGAAGGTATCGATGGGTTCATGTATCCCAAGGCCAAAAATGGACAGGATATCTATTTCTTCGACAAATTATTGGAAACGATCGAATACGAAAAAGGGATCGAAATCGGAACCTATAAAATACTTCCCTTGATCGAAACATCTGCCGCCGTTCTGCATGCGGAGGATATCTGCAGAGCTTCGGATCGTGTTGTTGGTATTGCCTATGGCTGTGAAGATTTCATCACGGACCTGGGAGGTATCCATGATGCAGCGGGTCAAAGCCTATTCGTTCCGCGTGCATTGATCGCGATGGCGGCAAAAGCGTCCGGTGTCGTCCCGATCGATACCGTACATATCAAAGTCCACGATCTTGAAGATCTTGAACGAAATCTTGTCATCGCTAAGAATCTCGGATTTCAAGGAATGTTGGTATTGAATCCCAAAGAGGTCCCTCTTGTGCATCAGTTTTTCTCGCCGACAGAGAAAGAAGTGGCAGATGCAAAGGAACTGATCGCATTATCAGAAGAAGCCGTGAAAGAAGGTCGGGGTGTTGCTGTCATTAATGGCAAATTCATCGGACCGCCGATCATCCGTGATGCCCAGCATATCGTACGCCGGTCGGAGATCATCAGTCAACTACAGGGGATGAAATGAAGAAACTCGTAATTATCGGAGGCTTTGGAAATGGGTCCGTGGTGCATTCAACGGTTCAGGATATCAATGCACGTACTCCTGAATGGGAGACCATTGGATTCTTAAACGACAAGGAAGTGGGACCGATCAATGGCGTTCCAGTGATCGGTAAAATTGAACGCTCCGTTGTTCAAGAGTTATTGAAGGATCCGGACCTCTATTTCTTCTATACGCTGATCTCCGTGAAACTCAATCATAAATTCCTCCACCGATTGCATGAACTTGACATCCCTAAGGAAAGGTTCGCGACATTGATACATCCGACTGCCGTCGTTTCACAGTCGGCGCGTATCGGACACGGGACCTGTATCCAGCCTTTCGTTGCCATCGGTCCGAATGTTTCGATCGGTAACCATGTCCAGATCTTTGCTCATGCATTGGTCGGTCACGGTGCGCGCCTGGAGGATTATTCCTATGTTGCGAACAATGCCTGTATCGGTGCTGATGTGGTTCTCAAAGAAGGAGCATATCTCGGTACGAACGCCACTACGCTGGAGTTCATCTCTCTCGGTAAATGGTCCATTACCGGAATAGGTTCCGTAGTCCTGAAAGATGTTCCTGATTTCGCAAAAGTGGTCGGTAATCCTAGCCGAGTGATCGGCACGGTCGAGTGAAAAAATGAAGATATTGGTCCGAGTTGATGCTGGGGGAGAGATCGGTCTAGGCCATTATTTCCGCACCATGAGTTTGTGCAATGCGCTGAACAGCAGGGGGCACCAACTTCAGATCTGTCATAGGGAATCGGAGTTTTGGACATCCATTGCTCCTATAGCGGGGATCACTTTGACGAGCATGCCCGAAACGACCGAAGAAGCGATACAACTCGACATACTTCGGAGCATGCAGCCGGATGTTTTTTTTGTGGATGGACTGATCGATTTTTCGCAGGAATTCCTCCATGAAGCCAAGAAACATTCCAGGCTTGTCTTCTATCATAATATGAGAGAAGCGGGAAGATATGCCGATGATTTTATCTATCCTTCGATTCA
>JAVBYA010000423.1 GCA_030824295.1 Bacteroidota bacterium | reverse complement strand
TTCACCCAACTGTCCGACCATTGAGGCAACTCATCAGTCTTGCTTACATTTAAAAGGTCGATCAGCTCTTTCCATCCGGCATTTCCGTAGGCATTTCCCGAAAGGTATTGTTGGCCGAACGATGTCTGGAAATGCGTTCCTTCCACATACGTGTACGGCGTATATTTCTCGCGCAGTTCCTTGGACAGCGCGGTCGTGTCCACCGTGGACGGATGTCGGTCATAGCAGGAGAGGGAGAGTTTGGCGTAGAACATCTGCTGTCGGACGAACAATCCTTTCCCGAATTCGTCGGCCCGCTTCATCTGTGCCACAAGCGATGCCGGCACCGGCTCGCCGGTCTGATAATGATGCGCGAAGGTCTGCAGCACGCTCACATCCCACGCCCATTCCTCCAGCAGCTGGGACGGGACCTCCACAAAATCCCACTCGCAGGAGATACCGGAGAGTCCCATCCATTTCTGCCGTCCGGCAAAGAGATGATGCAGCAGATGCCCGAATTCGTGGAAGAAGGTCTCCACATCGTTGTGTTCCATCAATCCCGGATCCCCTTCGATCCCGCCCGGGAAGTTACAGACAAGCGCCGCTTCCGGAATCTGCACCCCGGCCACGCCGTTGCAGATGCCGAACTGTGCCGCATGGCTGTATTTGTCCGCACGGGGGTGCATGTCCAGATAGAAGCGCCCGGTGAGCGTTCCGTGTTCGAACATCTCGTAGCATTCCACGGACTCATGCCAGACAGCAACGGAAGTATTGCGCCGGAACTCCACGCCGAAGAGCGTGCTCATGGCGTTCAGCACACCTTGTTTAACAGAAGGATACGGGAGGTACGGACGGATCTGCTGTGCGTCGAACTGATACTCGCTCCGCTTCAGTAGTTCGGAATAGAATCCTGCTTCCCACGGCTCGATCCGCTCCGCATCCGGAACATCTTTTTGTTTCCTCGCCAGCAGCTGACGGTAATCCGCTTGAGAACGGACCAGCGATGCATCCGCCATTCTGTCGATGAACTCTGCCGCCTGCTGTTCGCTTCCGACCATCTTATCCGCGGTGACGCATGCAGCGAAATTCTCGAAGCCGAGCAGCTGTGCCAGCTCGTATCGCTTGGCGATGAGCCGGTCGAGTACTTCCATGTTCTTCGGATAGGCGCGGTTGTTGAACTCCATGTACATCCGCTTCCGCAGCGATTCGCTGGCGGCATAGGTCAGCACCGGCACGGCGTCCGGATACTCCGTGGTCAGTACGATCTGTCCGTTCTCATCCGGGATATGACGGTCGATGAAATCCTGCGGCAGTCCTGCTAATTCCTTCACGTCGGTCACCGTTACGCTTCGCTTGTCCTCGCGGATGTTGCGGGAGAACTCCTGACTGATCAGCACCAGCTCTTCGCGGATGGCGGTGATGCGTGCACGCGTTGATTCATCCTTGTCCACACCGGACAGGCGGAAATCGCGCAGCGTCTTCGTGACGAAATGTTTCGTCGCCGCATCGGCGGCCGAGATGTCGACCGCAGCCAGGGCATCGTACAGTTTCCGGTTGAGCGACATCGCAGAACCGAGCGCCGAGACCTTCTGGCTCAGTTCCTCGGCGGATGTGCGCACAGCACCGTCCGGATGGACGTTCTCCAGCAGGGAGGATTGACTTCCGGCAGCGTCCAGATGGAGAAGGATCTCATCATACAGCTTCAGCGTGCCGTCCGTGGTGTGCGGTCCTTTATGCTCTTCGATCTGCGTCAAACAGTGCTGCGCACGGTCCAGTCGTTGTTGGATACTCTTCGTCAGGTCATCCGCCGTGCGGATGCCGGTGTAGAACGGTGCATTCATGGATGTTCACTTCGTATGGGATGGATGGTCATGGCAGAGCGATCGGATGGATGCCTGCTTCAATTTTATTTGATGCAGTAAAGTACTTCAATGCATCTGAAAATCCTAACATAGGGAACGGTGCGCATTGTTCCATAATGGAAGGACGGCAGAGAGGAACTACAGCCGCTCGATGAGGAACCGGAGCAGCTTCAGTTTCCACTCCGCATACGGCGGCACTTTCAGGAACCAGAACTCCAGCCAGGTCGGCTTCTCCATGATCCCTTTATAGTGGGAGAATGTTTTGAATCCTTCGAATCCGTGATACGCGCCGATGCCGCTCGCACCAATGCCGCCGAGCGGCAGATGGTCGTTCACAAAATACATCACCGCGTCGTTCTGCGAACCGCCGCCGAACGACAACTCACGGAAGAGCCGGTCCTTCTCGCCGTTGTTGGAGCCGAACACATAGAGCGACAGCGGCTTGGGATATTGTTTCACCTTCGCGATCATCGCGTTCAGATCGTCGTACCGTACCACCGGCAGCAGCGGACCGAAGATCTCCTCCTTCATCACCTCGTCATCGAACGTCACATTGCGCAGGATGGTCGGCGCGATGAACCGGTTCGCCCGGTCCACCGTTCCGCCGTGGTACACTTTTGCCGGGTCGATCAGTTTTGCGATCCGGTCCACATGCCGTTCGTTCACAATGGCCATGTAGTTCTCCGCCACGGCAGCGGAGGGATAGTGTGCTTCCAATACGCGCTTCATCGCCGCTAATAGCTGCTGTTCGACGGAGGAATGGACAAGCAGGTAATCCACCGCCACACAGGTCTGTCCCGCGTTGAGCAGCTTACCCCAGACGATCCTCTTGGCGCAGGTCTCGATGTCGCAGTCCGGCAGCACGAACGCAGGATTCTTCCCGCCGAGTTCCAGCGTGACCGGAGTGAGATGTTTCGCCGCTGCTTCATAGACCAGTTTCCCGATCTTCGTCCCTCCGGTGAAGAAGATGTAATCGAACCGTTCCTCCAGGATCCGCTGTGCGGTCTCCGCGCCGCCTTCCACGGCATGACAATATTCCGGTGCGAAGGTGGAATTGATGATCTGCGCCATGACGGCGGAGGTGCGCGGCGCCACTTCGCTCGGTTTCACCACAGCGGTGTTCCCGGCAGCAAGTGCATCGATAAGCGGGATGAGCGTCAGTTGGTACGGATAATTCCATGCTCCGGCAACGTATGTGACGCCGTACGGCTCGGAGAGCAGATAGCTTCTCGCCGGGAAGTTCACCAGGTTGGTCCAGACGCGTTTCTTCCGGCTCCACTTCTCCAGATTGCGCATCATGAACGACAGTTCGCGGTACACCAGAGAGAGTTCGGAGGTGAACGTGTCGTAGCGGGATTTGCGCAGATCGGCAAAGATCGCGTCGAAGATCTGCGCTTCGTTCTGCTGCAGCGCCCGTTCGAACTTCTTCAGCTGCTCTTTCCGGAACGATGTGCTGCGGGTCGCTCCGGTATCATAGAATGCCCGCTGGCGCGCAACGAGGGATGCGATGTCGGTCATGTCATTTCCTTCCGGTGAACTCGTCCATGGTCTTGTAGACTTTCAGCCATTTTCCCACGATCAGATCGAACATGCGTGTCGGCAGGATCCCTTTGAACAGCTGCAGCGTATAGACGATCAGCGGCATGCGGATGTGCAGCGCGTTCCGTTCCACGCCGTTCATGATGCGGCGGACCGCCTTCTCCGCATTGTTGATCGGGATGAAGAGGGAGGTCTTCACGCCGTCGAACATGCCGGTATTGATATAGTAAGGCGTCACGCAGGTGACCTTCACGTTCAGGTTCAGCTTTTCCATCTCCAATCGGAGCGAATCGGACCAGCCGATGGCGGCCCACTTACTGGAGGCATAAACGGACATCCGCGGATTGCCCACCATACCGGCCGCCGAAGCGATGGTGATGATGTGCCCGCTGTTCCGCTGCATCATGCCCGGAAGGAATTCGCGTGTGACATGCATCGGTCCCTCCGCATTGATCGCCATCGTCCGCGTGATCTCCTCGTGCGAATGCTCGTGGAAATATTTCCCCACCACGATCCCCGCATTGTTGAACAGGATGTCCACCGGTCCGCATTCGGCGATGGTCTTTGCCGCAATGCCGCGGATCTGTTCCGGCTGCGAAACATCCACGGCGTACCCGTGCACTTCCTTCAGCCGTGCGGAGAATTCCTTCACCACATCGTCGAGCGCCTGCTGCCGCACATCCCACAGGATGAGCCGCTTACATCCCCGTTCGATCGCCATAGCGCCCATCAATTTCCCGATACCGGAAGCGCCGCCGGTGACAAGGACCGTTGCATCGTTGAATGTACTCATGGAAGTATCCCCTAATGAAGTGAAGGGAATATAAATGGAAGAAGTGAGGAATGCAGTACGGAAATCACGAACGGAGCCACGCCGCTGCATCATCCTCCGACAAAAAGACCTCGGTGTCCGGAAGGTAGGATGAGAGAAGCGTGGAGGACATGCGGGCAATGCCGTACTGAATGCCGTTGCGGACAAGGAAGGCAAGCTTACCGGTGATCATTGAACGGAACCGGACCCGATATTCGGTCAGAAAAGAGAAGACCTCGTGGTATTGAGGATGGTAGTTCGTTCCGCGGACATCGAAGAGGATCCCGGCATCCTGCCGGTATAACGGATGGGAGGTGAATGAGGAAATGATACGGATGACCTCCGTCTGGTCCAACGCGCCATGAACGCGGATGGTGATCCCTTCCGTTTCGATATCGATGGTGAAATGACAATCCATGCTCGAATGATACGGATCGGATGGTCATCGGACAACTGATCGAATATCCGGTTTTTTAGCAGCTCCAGGAATGGATCACATTAGTTGCCGTTCGATCACTTCCGCCAGCCGCTCCGCCGCTTCCGGATGGAACCGGAACCACAGCTCCGGTTCGACCGCTTCCAGTTCGGAAACGACCAATCGTCCGTCATCATCCCGCAGCATATCCACACGGGCGTAGAGCGGGAGCGGCGAACAGACCGACACGGTCCGTTCCGCGAATGCGATCTCTTCCTCCGTCGGCACATACCGGTGCACCGTGCCGCCGAAATCATCCTGCACACGGAAATCACCTGCTTTAGCCGTTTTCCGGATAGCGTGAGTGAATTTCCCGCCGATCACGATCAATGTCACTTCGCC
Source organism: Bacteroidota bacterium (assembly GCA_030824295.1). Classification (GTDB taxonomy): domain Bacteria; phylum Bacteroidota; class Ignavibacteria; order UBA10030; family UBA8401; genus UBA8401. The sequence continues at coordinate 2,904 of JAVBYA010000423.1, read as the reverse complement.
ATGAGTTAAAACGGACGGCAGGAATGGCTGCATCATCATCGCTTCCGAATCGACCAACGAACGGAAGAGTTGTTCATGTTCTGCAAGATTCTCCGCGTTCAGCCGATAGGTATGTCGCGCTCCGGCGGACATGGCCGGCTTCAGGATCGCCTCAGCACTGCCGTTCCGTTCGAAAGATTCTTTGAGAGTCCAGCCGCTTCCCTTCTCTATATATAGAGTAGAAGGGATGCCGATGCCGTGTCCATGAAGGTCACGCAAATAATGCTTATCCAGGTTCCACAGAATGGTCGACAGCGGATTCATCAGCTGCGTCACCTTGTCGATCCGGTGCAGAAATGCAATGAATTCATCATAACGGGAAGTATAGTCCCATACAGAACGGAAGAGTACAGCGCGGGAAGAGGACCATTCGAACGCTCCGTTCGTCCAGTCCGTTCGGTGCACGCGGAGGCCGCGCCGCTCCAGCGCTTCGCGGACCAGCCGGTCCTCCAGCAGGATCTGTTCCACATACCAGTCAGGGGAAGCAGGGGCAAGATATTGCTCTGCAGTGAGGATGGTGATATCGTATCGTTTTGCAGTCATCAAGGAGTGATCAGTCGATTCAGGGTTCAAGAGAAGGAAAGTCTCTCACAATAGTTCGTTAGTGAATGTAGACGAAAACCTTTGTCATTTCAACATATCTTTTTTACTTTGACGGACGCTCACAGGAGAAGCCGTTCTTACTAGAGGCTATCTCAAAAATGAAATTTATATCAATATTGTCGCACTGAGCGGAGCCGAAGTGCGACAATATTACAAGGTTGTGCTTCGACTACGCTCAGCACAACATAATGCTGCTATTTTGAGATACGCTCTATGCATGCTATCCAAGCTCAGAATCTTTCAAAAACCTACAGACAGCCGTTCAAACCCCCGGTCGAGGCGCTGCGCGATGTTTCATTTACCGTCAACGAAGGTGAGATGGTCGGTCTGATCGGACCGAACGGTGCCGGAAAATCGACGTTGATGCGGCTCCTGCTTGGATTTCTTCCATCCGATACCGGCACTGTCACACTGTTTGAAGAATCTCCGGAATCATTGCGCGCGCGGTCGTTCATCGGGTATCAGGCGGATACACAGTTCCGGTCAAAGAATGTCACGGTACGATCATTCCTTCTTCTCCATGCCGAGTTGATGGGAATATCGGATGCCGAAGAGCACATGCGACAGTTGTTGCGGACATTCGAACTTCAGGATGCGTATCATCGCACACTCACGGCACTCTCCAAAGGGATGCGGCAAAAATTGGAGCTTGTTCTTGCATTCCTTGGCTCTCCGAAACTTGTCTTCTTGGATGAGCCGACCGCTGCCCTCGATCCGCCGTCCGTCTTCGTCCTGAGGGACTTCCTCGCTGAGCGGAAAAAGCACGGTATCACCGTGATGTTCAGTTCCCATCATTTAGCAGAGGTGGAATCGATCTGTGACCGGGTCATTTTTATTGGCAACGGAACGGTCATTGATGATTCTCCTATGAAGGATATCGGACCCGGACACCTTGAGCGGCTGTTCAGAAAGAATCTGGGAAAGGAGGGGGCGTCGTCATGAAGATCTACTCCATTCTTTTCAAGGCGGAATTCAAACGATTCTGGACCCCGGCAAAGATCATAACAGCATTCGGCATCATTGCGGTCGGAAGTTTCGTAGCATTCGGAATGGGCTCGGTGAGACAACAGCTCACGGCCTCGAGCCTTTTGGAAATGTGTTATGGTATCGTCTCGTTCTTTGCGATACTCCTGTTCTCTGCCGGGATCGTCGGTGAAGATGTAAAGAGCGGATGGTTGAGAACACTCCTGATCCGTCCGGTCTCCCGGGAACACTATGTCGTCACAAAAATGCTGGTGGTCATCACCGCAGCGATGGGTACATTGTTCATCACCATCCTTCTGCCGGTCGTCTATTTTACGATGGTTGCGGAAACGAAGATCGTCTTTGATGGTGCAGCAACGATCTCCTTCTTCCTGCTGAAAAGCAGCGAGGTCATCCTCTTTATCATCATCGCAACATTCATTTCCTGCTGGATCAGCGGAGCATTCAATGCGTTGGCGTTATATATTTGGTTCGGCGCATCGCAGATGATAGAGATGTTCATTACACAAAAATATTGGGAGGTCAGCTGGCTGATGGTATTGAAGGATTTTTTATCGCCTTCGGGTTTTCAGGATGCAATGAATTCCATGAAGATGGGATCAGGGTTCCCGGCGGCAGAGATTCTGTGGGGTGCGGCATCGGTGGCGTTGTTCACAGCGCTGACCGTCGTCTCCATCAATAGGATCCAGATCGATAACGGATCGGAGTGAACGATGGATCAACGGACAGGATCTGGGGCTCGAATTCTTTTCCTTATTGCGTTGTCGTGTGCGTGCGCGGCAGCTGTTCTGGAGTACTATCAGACGTCAAACACCGTCGAATGGGTCTCGTTCAACGATGCAACGAAGCGTGCCGGCGAGAAGGGGAAATTGATCTACGTTGATTTTTACGCGGATTGGTGTCAGCCGTGCAAACAAATGGATAGAACCACCTTTGCCAACGATTCCGTCGTTGCATTGCTGAGCCGTGAGTTCATTGCTGTGCGGATCAATATCGACGATCCGGTGTTCGGTCAACCGATGAAGAAACGGTTCAATATCGAAGCGATGCCCACGGCGATGCTGATGAGTGCGGATCGACAAGAGGTCCGCCGGAAGATCGGATACATGAACGCAGAAGAATTCACTGCGTGGCTCAAGGAAGCGAACTGATTCTTTTTCGGTATTTTTCTGAGTATCTTCAATCACCCGTGCTGACACGTTCCCAGCGGACCGTCGGCAGGGGATCGTCCGTTTTAAACGTTCCGTTCCGCATCGTATGAGCATCGATCTCACATCA
>JAVBYA010000002.1 GCA_030824295.1 Bacteroidota bacterium | reverse complement strand
CTTTGTGAAGCAGGGTGCAGGAGGTATCCCAATTCTTGTAAAAAATGTTGCGACCGTACAGCTTGGCGGAGACATTCGGCGAGGCATGCTGGAGAAAAACGGTGAAGGTGAAGTCGTCGGCGGTATCGTTGTCATGAGAAGCACTGCCAACGCTCAAGATGTCATAAAACGTATTAAAGAACGAATTGAGGAAATTAAACCAGGGCTCCCTCCCGGTGTTGAAGTAGTAGCATCATATGATCGATCAACGCTTATCTCTGAAGCGATCGGAACGCTGGATCGCGCACTTATTGAAGCCAGTATCAGCGTTGCCATTATCGTAACTCTCTTTCTGCTTCATTTCAGATCAATTGTCAGAATCTTGATCGAGCTCCCCGTTTCTATCCTGCTTTCATTTATTCTGATGTATGCATTTGGAATTACCTCAAACATCATGTCGTTGGGTGGTATTGTTTTGGCAATAGGAGTCATTGTCGATTCTTCCATTGTGTTGGTCGAGAATGCGTATCGCAATATTGCAAATGCCATCGCAAAGAAAGGGCATCTAACGAATGAAGAGTACCGTGATATTTCCATCATGTCAGCGAAACAGGTCGGCAGAGCAATCTTTTTTTCCGAGCTGATTATTCTTGTGGGCTTTCTTCCGGTCTTTTTACTGACAGGACAGGAAGGTAAGATGTTCCATCCTCTCGCCTATACTAAAACGTTTGTGATGATTGCATCGGCAGCCGTCGTGATTACGTTGATTCCAGTGCTGATGACCATGCTCATGCGGGGCAATTTCAAGCCTGAAACAGTAAACCCAATTACCAGATTTTTCATTCGAATTTATGAACCGGTTATCCATTGGGTGTTGAAATACCGGAAAACAACAATTGCCATTAATGTCTTTGCTTTGCTCATCACAATCCCGATGCTACTCTCTATTGGATCGGAATTTATGCCTCCCTTGGATGAGGGTTCGCTATTGTATATGCCGGTAACGCTTCCCAACGCATCAGTCACAGAAGTAGCAAGAATTTTATCTCTTCAGGACAAAATCATTCGAAGTGTTCCAGAAGTTCATCATGTTTTAGGAAAAGCTGGACGTGCTGAAACGGCTACCGATAATGCGCCTATTAGTATGATTGAAACAATTATCATGCTTAAACCAAAAGATGAGTGGCGTCCGGGAATTACTAAGAAGGATATTATTCAGGAACTCGACGCCAAATTGCAGATCCCCGGCACACGCAATGGATGGACACAGCCGATCATCAATCGTATCAACATGCTCTCTACAGGAGTCCGAACAGATATTGGATTTAAGGTATTTGGTGATAGACTCGATACGCTGGAGCATTATGCAATTAAAGCTGAACAAATCTTGAAAGATGTTCCCGGTGCGGCTGATATCGTCGCAGAACGAATTGGCAACGGTTACTATGTGGACATCGCTCCGAAGAAGGGAATGCTTGCACGGTATGGATTAAGCGTCGGGGATCTTCAAGATGTCATTGAAGTAGCCATTGGAGGACAAAACCTTGGTGTTGTGCTTGAAGGAAGAATGAGATTCCCGATTCGGTTACGGTATGAACGGGAATTCCGGGACAATATCGAAGAACTCAACCGGCTTTTTATTCCTGTCCGATCAACAACAGCACAAACCGCAATGCCCTCATCTTCCGGAATGGGACAACCAAACACAGCATCTTCCGGATCCGGTATGTCAACGATGGGTTCAACGCCGTCAATGCAGACACAGCAACAGCCCGCTCAACAATCTTCATTTGCTTTTTCATCGTTGATGGGTCAATCAGCACAAAATGAATTGACGTATGTTCCCCTCGCAGAGTTGGCTGATGTTAATGTTATTACCGGTCCGCCAATGATCAGCAGTGAAAACGGACAATTGCGAGCAATTGTCTATATGAATGTTCGCGGCAGGGATATGGGCAATACCATGGAAGATGCAAAAGAAGCGATCAGCAAAAACCTGAAACTCCCAGCAGGATATTCCTATACATGGAGCGGACAATACGAACATAAAGTACGAGCGCAGAAAACACTGACCTACATCATGCCCGTTGTATTTTTAATCATTTTTGTCCTGCTCTATTTCACATTTAAAGATTATGTGGAATCGCTCGTGGTAATGCTGTCGGTTCCTTTCGCATTAATCGGCGGAGTGTATATGATCTATATCCTCGGATACAACTTATCCGTTGCTGTCTGGGTAGGCTTTATCGCTTTATATGGAATCGCGGTAGAAACGGGCGTGGTAATGGTCGTGTATCTTCATGAAGCTTTGGATAAAAAAATCAAAGCACACCAGCGTGGTGAACGAGGTGAGATTACTATTAAGGATATCTACGAAGCTACGGTTGAGGGAGCTGTGTTGCGACTTCGGCCAAAAGTTATGACCGTCGCTACAAGCATGGCCGGTCTTATTCCCGTCATGTGGTCCACAGGTGCAGGAGCCGACGTAATGAAACCACTCACCGCTCCAATGATCGGCGGATTATTCACATCGGCAGTGCACGTTCTTGTCGTGACACCTGTATTATTCGTCATCATGAAAGAACGGGCTCTGAAGCAGGGTAAGTTGGAAGTATCCAAGATGGCAGAATTTATTAAGGAAGGAGAATAATCATGTCCAACACATATATACGGAGAATACTCCCCCTCCTTGTAATCGTTGTGTTCGCACAATCACAATCGGTCGATTCGCTGGTTCAGGAGGCACTGAAGAATAATCCTCAGCTAAAATCGTTCGAATATCAAATACAGGCAACAGGCTTTCGCGCGAATTCTGTAGGAGCATTGCCGGCGCCTACGGTAGGATTGGAATTCAGCCAAATACAGACAAACAGCATCAATCTATTGAATGGCGCTACCTCCAACAACCTTTCCGTGTCTCAGATGTTCATGCTTGGAGGTAAACTTGCAGCTATGTCAGAGGTTGAAAAGAAACGGGGAAATGTGCTAGAACAGAATCGGGGTTCGCTGGAAGTTCAACTGCGCGCAAAGATTAAAATGAATTATTATCGTTTGTGGCTGTTAGACCGACAGATAGAAGTTCAGCAGCGTACAATCTCGCTATTGGAAGAATTGGCAAAGTTTATGGTGCCGCATGTTCAGACCAATAGAATGAGACAGGCCGATCTACTTACGATACAAGCCGAAGTTTCATCCGAGAAAACAAAGCTGATCAGTATGCGTTCTGACCGAGTAACTGCCCAAAATATAATCTATTCCCTTTTAGGTCGGGATGATTTCTCTACCGTGATTATCACAGACAGCTTGCTTCTTGCTCGTTCCACGATCATTTCAGAATTCCAACTGGCAGAGAAAGTGAGACGTATCAATCCCTCACTGCTTGCGATGGATAGAATGAAAGAGATGAATGAATCGATGATCCTCTCTGCTGAAAAGGATCTCATACCCGATGTAATGGTTCAAGCAATGGTGATGCGAATGCCAAACGGGATGCTGCTTACCGGCGGTTCCCGGTCAGCCTATGCCATTCAGCAAAGCGCCATGGGAATGCCGATGCAGGAAACAGATTGGATGTATAGCATTATGGCTTCCGTCACGCTCCCCTTTGCTCCTTGGTCTGCCGAACGATCTACCGGCAAAGCTGATGAAATGAGGGCGACAAATTCCAGTATCGATGCGGAGAAAAACGCGATGCAGCGGGAAATGGTGACAAATTTACGATCTGCAATCAATAAGTATCATGCAGCAGATTCTCTTTCACAACAATTGAGCGATACAATCATCCCGCTGATCCGGGAGGCAGCCGATGCTCAGACGGTCGCATATCAAACCGGACAGGTGCCGATTTCAACAGTGCTTGATGCCCGCAGAATGGAACTCATGAAGCAGGATGACTATTTGATGTCGGTAATCGATATACAGATGGCACTTACTGACATTGAAATGATGGTCGGTGCACCATTACAATAAATTATGAACTTACTTTTCAAGGTATCTATTATGAAAACACTTTTTATCATATTCACAATCATTCTTGCTCTGCTGATATCATCGTGCGGGAAATCCTCATCATCCCATCAGGGGCATCAGGACTCAACAGCAAATTCCCAGGCAGCAGATTATTATACGTGTCCGATGCACCCACAAGTCAAATCAGATAAGCCGGGGGTCTGCCCAATCTGTCACATGGATCTTGTGAAAGCAAGTAACAGCCGTCAAATGGAGACATCATCAGATGAACCGATGGTTCCTCTGAACGACAGAGATCAGCTTTTGGCCAATGTCGCAACCGTCATCGCAGAATATGAATTAATCGAACATACCGTCCGGGCGTTCGGCACATTGGAAATTCCAGAACCGAACAAGACGATCATCAGCGCTCGTTTCAATGGACGCATTGAGCGGTTATATGCTAATTCTGTCGGGGCAAAGGTCAAAAAAGGACAGCCTCTCTTCGATGTCTACAGCCCCGATATTATTCAGGCCGAAAATGAATATCGACAGGCAATTACCAGTAGTTCCCCGACAAAAAACAATCTTGTGGCAATTGCTAAATCTAAACTCTTACTATTTGGATTAACTGAAGAGCAGATCAGCGCTCTTGAGTCCCAAGATATTATACCGTTAGTATTGACATATCATTCTCCCGCTTCCGGTATCATTGTAGACAAAAAAATTGTCGAGGGGATATATGTGAATGAAGGGACAGCACTCTATGATGTTTCCGATATCTCCACATTATGGAATATTGCAGAGGTGTATGAAAACGATGCGGCACATCTTCGCGCCGGAGAACGCGCTACACTTTCTACCGCAACGTATCCGGACAAGAAATTCAACGCCTCCATCTCTCTGATCTACCCGGTCGTTAATCCCCAGACACGGACAGTGAAAGTCCGTTTAACAGTGAACAATGGCAACGGACAATTAAAACCGAATATGTACACCGAAACACTGTTCCAGCGAAAACAAGGAAAAGCTCTCACCGTACCAGTTAGTGCAGTGCTTATCACCGGCAAACGGAATCTGGTTTATGTGAAAGCTGAACATGAGAACCATTTTGAAGCGCGAGAAATTGGCATAGGCACTCGATACAACGGTAAGTATGAAGTAACCTGGGGATTGATTGAGGGTGAAGAGGTTGTCAGCGAAGGGGGTTATCTCATAGATTCCGAAAGCCAACTGAAAACCGGCGGCGGTTCAGAGCACCAGCATGGCGGATCGGCAGCCACGGAAACACCAAAAGAAAAATCGAAAGAGCAGCATAATCATTAACAATCGAAATACACAGGAGCAAATATGAAAAAGATCAGTGTATATATAGCGATATGTATCGCAGTAATATCTTCGAATATGCTTAATGCACAGGAGCATCCCTTTCATCAGCCAAACTGGGGAAAGTTTGTAGTTATGAAAAACGGAAGGTCAAATATTTCGTCATTGGAATTACTTCCTGAAAAACCGATGTCCAAGTCAAACGGTGTGACACTATTGAGAAGAGTTTTCGCAGAAAGTGAATTGCATCAAAACAGTATCCCTGATATTCCACTATCGAAAATGAATTATCCGAAAAACTTTCGTTCAGTAATATCATCTTCCTCCAACAATGGAAATGTATTGCCACAAAAGCCGGCTTCAAAAAGAAATAGTTAAACATGAAATCGTCTTTCATTGTTGTTCTTATCATTATGAGCGGATCCATCGCTGAAGGATGCAGCAATACATATACAATAAAGACAAGCGACAATTTTCCAGGTGAAATATTTGTCGTTCACACAGCCGGGACATCGCTTCAAGTTGGTATGCGTTTATCAGTATTTCAAACACATGCTCTCAAACCAACGAAAGCATCAAGTCACCAGCATGGTAAATATGGCCGCTGGGAACCTGTCCAACGTTTACATCGTGAGAAGATTGGACTCGTGGAAGTAATAGAAATCATTGATCATGGCCATGCAAAGGTTAGGATTGTGTCAGGAAAAGCAGGAAATGATCTTGAAGCAGAACCATCTGAAAATGAGAGGTGATTTATGATTTGCACATCATGTGGTATCAACAATAAAGAAGATGCAACCCGCTGTTATGGCTGCGGTCTTCCGCTGGAGCATGATAAGCATGAGAAACCATCACACAAAAAGAAAGGCCCGAGGGTTAAATCTCAGAAAACTCAAAAGAGATCATTCGATTCACGGTTGATAGTGCCTGTAGCTTGTGGAGTAATTCTTTTTGTCGGATTGATCTTTCTTTTTATTCCGAAAAACTCACATTCGTCATTGGTTACCCCCCCTGATCCTGCAAGCATTGAACGGCTGCAAGGGAAAGGAACAACAGTAGCAACTATGGATGATAAAAAAGATATCATCGCTCAGTTCATTTGCCCATGCGGCAAATGTAAGATAAAGGATGACCTCAAGGATTGTCATTGCAAACACCCCAAAGGTGCAGAAGAGGTCAAGCGGTACATTTATGAGCGCATTCAGGATAATAAATATTCACCCATTCAAATAATAGAAATGGTGTCACAAAAATATGGAGGGAGAAAGATATGATAGAACAGAAGGCTGATGTATTTATTCCGGCGCTACGGTTTAACTTCCTCACTCCGTTTTACGATTGGGTGCTTCGAGTCGTTATGAGAGAAGCAGCTTATAAACAGGCGCTCATACAACTGATATCCCTTGAAGAAGGAAGTATGATTCTGGATGCTGGATGCGGTACCGGCACTTTGACGGTAATGATCAAAAAGCAATTCCCGCAATCGGAAGTCGTGGGATTAGACGGAGATCAAGAAATACTCCAGATAGCTAATTCCAAAGTATTTCTTTCCGGTGATCTTATCCAACTTGATCATGGATTCGTCACATCGATGCCTTACAGGAACGAATCTTTCGATGCTTGCGTTTGCAGCCTCGTTATTCACCATCTCACAACAGACAATAAGGTGAAAGCTTTTCAGGAATTCTATCGGGTTCTCAAGCCGGGTGGGAAACTATACATCGTCGATTTCTTCACCCCTCATAACTTCATTATGATGGCTATTACATCGATTACGCAATTATTTGAAGAGACATATGATAATTTTCGCGGTAAACTAAGAGAATTTATTCCCAACGCTGGATTTAAGGAACTGGAAGTTCGTCAGAATTTCTGGACTCCCATGGGTACAGTGTCCATAATCACTGCAATGAAACAACAATCATATAAGGAGTAACATCATGAAACAAAAAACGCTTTTTATTGCTCTCTGTTCGTTGATTATATCAATGAACATACTGATCGCACAAGATTCAAAGGGAAAGACTTGCGCCGGCGGATGCTGCAAGTCTGAAAAGGCTGCACAGACCGAAGGAAGCGAAGCGATGGCAATGGCCAACACTGAAATGTCAGAAATGCAGGATCATAGCAGCCACAAACATGATGCTAAAAAAGCAGATTCCAGTGTGCAATCCAAAAAAGCCCAAGATGTCATTTATGCTTGTCCCATGCATCCCGAAGTCACTTCCAACAAACCAGGCACTTGTCCGAAATGTAAAATGGACCTTGTCGCATCCAACCAGGAAAAGAAATCATTAATGCGGCAAAAAATGGAAGCGATGAAAGATGGGAAGTATAATTGCTGCATCGAAGAACCGTGCGATGAATGTATAAAGGCACACGGGTCGTGTGATTGCAAGAAAGCTGTTAAAAATAACAAGCCGGTTTGCACCGAGTGTTATGAAGGGTGGCAAAAAGGGCATGGAGATGTTTCTGGGAAAGAGGCAAAAGATATAAAAAAAGGACATAAACATTAATCAACAAACAAAGGGTTTTCAATGAAATCGTCCATCATACTCGCAGTCATTCTTGTTGTTTCTCTATTTTATGGATGCAATGAACATGTTTCGGAAGACCACACGTTACATCCTGAGACCGGCGCTATTACCTCAACACAAATACCGGCAATAACAT
>JAVBYA010000297.1 GCA_030824295.1 Bacteroidota bacterium | reverse complement strand
CGATCGAGATCGACGGCGTCTCCGTCGGCAGCGATGAGCAATACCGCTTCGACCATGAGCGCGATGCCACGATCGGAACGACCGAGGTGCATTTCCTCCGCTTCCAGGATGGGACGGTGCGGAACGATATGAAGAGCGTCCTGCTGGAGATCCGGATGTGGATCACGGAACACCAGAAGAATGCGTAACGAAGGAATGAGGACCGTATGAGCGACGAAACGAAGAAATATTGGACAGAAGATGACGAGCTCGTCTCGCAGTACGTGCTCGGTCAGTTCTCCCCGGAGACCATGCGGCAGATGGAAGAGGAGATCGCCGATTGCGCTCCATGCAAAGCAAAACTGAAGCAGGAGATGGAACTGGCGGCAGGCATGCGCCGTCACGGACGGGACCTGATGAAGGCGACGCTCCGGACGAAGCTCCGCCGTGCGCGGGATACACAGTTCAACGCGAACCATTTTGTCGGCATGGCGGCGGCTGTTCTGATCGTTTTGCTCGCTGTCGGTGCATATACGGTCTGGCTCGGGGACCTGAAAGCGCCCACATCGTTCGGCGAGCGCGAGGTCGTTCTGCGTCAGGATAGACCGGATGCAGAACCCGACGCTACGGAAGAGATCACCGAAGAAGAGGTCACTCCGCCGGAAGAGAATGCACCTGCTGTTGACGAGGCAAAGACCGATTCAGCGCCTGAACAGAAGGAAATCCCGGAGAAGAACACAATAGCCGACGGAATAGAGCTTCAGGAGAAACCGACGGCACCCATTCAAGAGAGTCCGAAAGCGGCATCCTCCGGTGCACTGGCTGCGGAACGGTCTGCACAGCGCTCTGTCGCTGCGAATGAATCTAAGAATACTGCCGGCACGGCCGGGAAGAGTATGACGGCCACGCGCGTGCCGCCGTCACCGTTCGTGGCCAATTCCGCATTGGCGGACGCCGCACCTGCTGCTGCCGAAGGGAGTATCCCTGTCAACTCGAAAGCGATCTGGCTGATCGGCAAAGTGGTGATGGTGAGTGCTGCGGTGGATGTACAGGCACGCACGTCTTCCAGCGGCCGCCGCGCGTCCGATGCCGGGATCGTCCTGCAGCAGCGTCCCATCAAAGAACTGCCGCAGGGACTCCTTCAGCGCAAGCGTTCCGCGGAAGTGAGTGTGCAGACGATGATGGAACGGACGGAAGAAGGGGTGAGTCTTACTCTGTATGGTGACGCGGTGAGCGGCGACGAACTTCAGAATGCGGTGGTAGAGACGTTCACGGAGGATTCGCTGGTGGTCTCCCTGCCGAACCATCGGCTGTCGTTCCGGCTGCCGGAATGGTGGGGAAATACGCAGAGCAAGAAATGACCAGAGGAACGAAGAAAAGTTAAAAGTTAAAAGTGAAAGAAGAAGCTAAAAATTGAGACGGAATATCAAGAAAGTCATCCTGAGCAAGGCCGGCGTCTTCATGAGTGCCGCGTCGAAGGATGACCTTGGTTTGACTTCATGAAAGCGTGGGTCTATATCGTCCTTTGTGCAGACGGTCTGTATTACACCGGTTCCACAACCAATTTGGAACAACGGATCTTCGATCATAATACAGGAAGGTTTGGCGGTTTTACTTCGAAGCGATTACCGGTAATTCTGCTCTGGTCCATGGAATTTGTCGATATTCGGGACGCAGCCATCGTTGAAAGACAGATCAAAGGATGGACTAGAGCGAAGAAGGAAGCGTTGATGAATGGAGATGTGGAACTGTTGCATCGGTTATCCCGTTCGACCAAAACGAAAGAACGGGTTGAGGCTCTGTCATCCTTCGACTCGGCATCCAAGAAATAACGCGGGCCTCGCTCAGGATGACTAGTGCCGTTTCTAATTTGTCAGTTTGCATTTTAAAAACGACGCTTCGACTCCGTCCCGACAGTCATGCTGAGCGAGCCCAATTTATTGGGCGAGTCGAAGCATCGTCGGGACGTCGCTCAGCGTGACTGTTTTAAAAACACAATATTGTTTATTGGAAACGGCACAAGTTTCATCAGTATAAAACGGTTGCTTGTAAAGTCATCCTTCGTCTCGGCATCCAAGAAATAATGCAGGCCTCGCTCAGGATGACTTGCGCTGATAGTGTTCGCTAGGGACGAGAGTAAAATTACCAAGTTCCACAATTATCAAGTTTCCAATTATTATTGCTTCTGTGTTTCCGTTCTTATTATAAAGAATAGTAGTATTGACCAACTCCACTGAAATACAATACGTCCGCGGTATCGGACCGGTCCGCGCGGCGGTGCTGAAGAGCATCGGCGTCGATTCGCTCCAGAAACTCTTCTACTACTTCCCGTTCGATTACCTGGACCGTTCCCGCATCACCGCGATCAAGGACCTGCCGGCGCTGGTGGAGTCCGGTAAGCAGGTGACCGTCATCGCTACGGTCTTCCGTGCGGAGACGAAGTTCACCCGCAACCGGAAGAGGATCTTCTTCCTGACGATCAAGGACGATACCGGCTACGTCACCTGCGTCTTCTACGGCGCAGTGGAATACTTCCAGAAATCGTTCGAGCCGGGGGAGGTCCTCGCTGTCTCTGCCGTACCGGAGTTGGACAAGTACAACCGCGTGCAGTTCATCCATCCCGAGTTCGACCGGCTGAAGAAGGACGAGGAGGATGAGACCGACTGGAGCTCCCTGCTGCATACCGGCGCTATCATCCCCAAGTACAGTTCCGGTGAGGAGTTGCGCAATGCCGGACTCGACAACCGGGGATTCCGCCGCATCCTGAAGAATGCCGTTACATATCATCTGAACGCTCTCAGCGAACATCTGCCGCGCGAGATCCTGCAGCGCAATACGCTGCTCGACATCGCCCAGTCCATCAAAATGATCCACTTCCCCCGCACGTACGGGGAACTTGACCACGCTGTCCGCCGTCTGAAGTTCGACGAGCTCTTCTACTTCCAGCTGCTTATGGCGTTCCGCAAGCGGGAGCTGAAAGGGGAACTGAAGGGGATACCGTTCACCACACCGCAGTCCCTCACCAACGAACTGAAGAAATATCTCCCGTTCGAGCTGACCAATGCGCAGCAGCGCGTGATCGGGGAGATCGAAGCGGACCTTCGTCTTTCCGTTCCGATGAACCGCTTGCTGCAGGGGGATGTCGGCAGCGGCAAGACCATCGTTGCGCTCCACGCGATGCTCACCGCCATCGGTAACGGGTATCAATGTGCGCTCATGGCACCGACGGAGATCCTCGCGGAGCAGCACTGGCAGAGCATCCGCAATTTCCTGAAGGACCTTCCGGTGAATGTGCGGCTGCTGGTGGGGGGACAGAAGAAGAAACTGCGGGACGATGTGCTGGAGGATATCCGCCGCGGAACGGCCCATATCGTGGTCGGCACCCATGCGCTCATCCAGGAAAAGGTGCAGTTCGCGGACCTGGGCCTGACGGTGATCGACGAGCAGCACCGGTTCGGCGTGTCCCAACGGGCATTGCTGCGGGAAAAGGGGAAAAAGAACCCCCATGTGCTGGTCATGACCGCTACGCCGATTCCCAGGACCCTTTCTTTGACCGCTTACGGGGACCTGGATGTCTCTATAATAGATGAACTTCCGAAGGACCGGAAGGCGATCCGGACCGCTATCCGCTATGAGAAGGATAAGGCCAAGATCTTCGATTTTGTCCGGACAGAGGTGGAAAAAGGGCGCCAGGCGTATGTGGTCTATCCCCTGATCGAAGAGTCCGAGAAGATCGACCTGAAAGCTGCCACGCAGGAATATGAGCATCTCCGGACGAAGGTCTTTCCGGGATATTCCATCGGTCTGCTGCACGGCCGGCTCACTTCTGAAGAGAAGGATGAGCTGATGAAACGGTTCAAACAGAATCAGATCCAGATCCTTGTCGCCACCACGGTCATTGAGGTTGGTATCGATGTTCCGAACGCTTCCATCATGATCATCGAGAATGCGGAGCGGTTCGGCCTCTCCCAGCTGCACCAGCTGCGGGGACGCGTCGGACGGGGAGCGGAGCAGAGTTACTGCATCCTGGTGACGGACGAGAACTATGCGAAGAGGAAGTTAGCTCTCTCCACGGACCGTGCTGAGGCGCATCTGGACGTGGATGCGACCAAACGCCGGCTGGAGACGATGGTGGAGACGAATGACGGCTTCAAGATCGCAGAAGTCGACCTGGAGATCCGCGGTGCGGGGGATTACTTCGGTACGCGGCAGAGCGGACTCCCGGCATTCCGGCTGGCGAACATCGTCACGGACAAGGATATCCTGATCGCGGCGCGGACCGAGGCGTTCGCGCTGGTGGAACGGGACCCGCACCTCTCCAGAGCGGAGCACAAGAACATCCGGAAGGAATTCGAGTTCGTTTTCAAAGAGCTTCTGTCGTACGTCCGCGTCGGCTGAAATTGCACTCTTCCATCCAGTTCCATTGTAACTGAACCGCGTCCCGGGACGTATCACCGGAACACGCTTTCTCATTGCGCAGGCACCCTATGACGACCTTCCATCCCCGCACGCTCATCATCCCGTTCATCACCGGTATCGCCGGCATCATCCTCTTCTTCACACTGCGGACGGAGATCTCCCCCAAAGCAGGGATCGATCTCTCGGTCACCCGCAGCGAAGCCATGGCGAAGTCGCTGCAGTTCCTCACAGCGAAAGGGTTCGATACGAAGGGGCTCTCGAGTGAAGCATCGTTCCTGGTGAATGCTGCCACGCAGCAATTCCTGGTGGACCGGTACGGGATGGAACATGCCAACCGGATGATCCTCTCGGATTCCCTCATCGTCAACCGCTGGCAGGTGTACTTCTACGATGCGCGGAAGAGCAACAGCAGTATGACCGATCAGTACCGCGTGTGGGTCGGACAGCAGGGGATGATCACCGGATTCAATCACATCGTGCAGGATTCTGCGGGCGGTGCGAAGATCACGGCGGACAGCGCACAGCAGATCGCTGAGCGGTTCGTGACGGTGATGGGAGAGGACCTCGGCCGATTCTTCCTGAAGAGGACCACGAGCACACAACAGGCGAAGCGTTCGGACCATGCGTTCATCTGGGCAACGAAGGATTCCGTCGCGGATGCTCGGACGGAGATCGTCGTGCGTGTGCAGGGAGGCATCGTGGGAATGTATTCGAAGGAGTTCGTGCCTCCTCAAGGATTCGTACAGTGGGTGAATGAACGGTTCAGTTCCATCGCGGTCATCACCATCCTGTCGTACATCGCCATCTTCTTCCTGGTGATCGTCATCATCTCCCTCTTCCTCAAAAAATATCATGAAGGAGAGGTCGGTGTCCGCTCGGCATTCTCCGTTGCCGCTGCGCTGTTCGGCATCGTCGCTGTGACGATGATGCTCGGCTATGAGTCGATCGGTTTCGGCGTGCAGCTGGGTGACACCAACCGGACGATGGTGAAACTGCTGCTGCTCGCTCTGACATTGTTCATCGTGTACGGGTTCCTTTCGGCGATGACCTTCGCTGCGTGGAGCGTCGGTGAATCGTCCGCACGTCACGGCTGGAGCAATAAACTCTCCGGACTCGATTCGCTCTTCCGCGGGAAGTTCTTCACGGCGGATGTTGCATATTCCGTTCTGCGGGGATTCATGAGCGGCTTCTCTATGCTGGGCGTGATCGCACTCGTCTATTATGCGCTGCTTACATACGGCGGCGTGCTGTCATCCAATATTTCCACCGGCGGCATCCCGGAATCGTACTCTCCGGCATTGTATGCGGTGCTTGCGTCCATTTCCGGCGCGATGATCTCCGAGATCACATTCCGCCTCTTCATGATGTCGTGGCTGCGGGAGAGGGTCCGTTCGACCGTGGTGGGCGTTGCGTTCTCTGCTGCAGCATGGGCGTTGACCGCTTCCACGCTGTGGGATATGCCGTTCGGGAGTTTGTACAGTATGTGGCAGTTCCCGCTTTATTTCTTCCTCGGGACCCTCTTTTCCTTCATCTTTTTACGCTACGGGATCCTGGCAACGATCATCGCCAATTCCGTGGTTGCAGCGGTCGGAATGTTCGAGGCGGTACTCTTCTCCACCGGTGATGCCTACTTCTTCGAGAAGGTCCTGTTCGGCGGACTGCTCGCCGTGCCGTTCATTGTGGCGGCTGTCGGTCTCGTGCGGAAGGAAGAGTTCCAGTTCACGCCCGACTCCACACCTTCCCATATCAAGCGGATCAGTGAACGCGAGAGGATGGCGAAAGAACTGGAGATCGCCCGCGCTGTGCAGATGAAACTGCTGCCGAAGGAGAATCCGGTCCTCATCGGATACGATATCGCCGGCATCTGCCTTCCGGCGTATGAAGTGGGGGGAGACTATTACGACTTCGTGGACCTCGGTCCGACCAAACTCGGCATCGCGATCGGAGATGTGTCGGGGAAAGGTGTCCCCGCGGCGATCTATATGACGCTGACCAAAGGGATCCTGCAGTCCCACGCCGAGGAGAACATCTCACCGAAAAGCGTCCTGAGCAAGGTGAACCGGCTGATGTACAAGACGATCGAGAAGAATTCCTTCGTCAGTATGTTCTATGCCATCATCGATCTGCAGTCCAAACGGCTTCGGTACTCCCGCGCGGGACATAATCCTGTCATTCTTGCAGGATTACGCGACGAAAAGCAGGAATTTTTAACGCCGAAGGGTGTTGCGCTCGGTCTGGACGACGGCGGAGTGTTCGACGCGGTGCTCGAAGAGCGGGAGTATGACCTGCGGAGCGGCGACATCCTGGTCTTCTATACGGACGGGTTCACGGAAGCGCGGAACAGTGCAGGGGAGGAGTTCACCGAGACGCGGCTGCTGAAGTCGGTGGCCGATGCGAAAGAGAGGAACGCGACCGAGATCATCGACGTCGTGGTCCGGGACGCGAAGCGGTTCGCCGGAGACGCGGAGCAGCACGACGACATGACGATGGTCGTCGTGAAAGTTCACTGACCGATAAAAAATATTCCGGATGATCTTCTCATCCCGTCGGCGATCGCCGGCGGGATTTTTTTTCTCCCGTCCGGAAAATTTCTCCGGTGGTGTTCCGCCGCTCTTCGACCTGAAAAAGTGTCGCAACCTCTTGACAACTCTGTATAATATCGTATATTAGTAGTGAATTGTGAATGTCAAAACGACCGCTCGAGCGTTCTTTGATACTCCGGTACGATCATCATCCAATCGTGAGATAAAAATCTTTTGCAGCGAAGTCCGATGATGAAAAAAATCTCAAACAAACTGTGAAAGGTTACCAAGAACTTCTTTGGTACTCCTCTGAATGGATGTAGCACTCGTCTACAACGTGAAGAAGGAAGAGAACGAAGACGCGTCGGGCGTCGCTCAGCCTTCGGGTCCGCAACAGCACACGACCTTCAATCACACACACGCAGCTGCCAGTGCAGATGCATACGCGGAATGGGACACGATCGAAACGATCCATGCCGTCCGCGATGCACTTTCCCTTCGCCATTCCGTTTCCCTGATCGAAGCCAACGAAGATGCATACGCATCGCTCCGCACCTCGCGTCCGGACATCGTCTTCAATATCGCTGAAGGACGTTTCGGTGCATCGCGTGAATCGCAGATACCGGCGATGCTCGAGATGCTCAACATCCCGTACACCGGTTCCGATCCGCTCACGCTGAGCGTCTGTCTCGACAAGTCCCGCGCCAAAGAGATCCTCTCCTACTATCAGATCGCCAATCCCCGTTTTGCCGTCATTACATCGCTCGATGAGATCCGTACGCTGGAGTTCCCTGTCCCCGCGATGGTGAAGCCGCTCTTCGAAGGTTCCAGCAAAGGGATCTTCGACAAGTCGCTCGTCCATACACAGAAGGAACTGACGGAGCAGGTGACGAAAGTGATCGAAGAGTACGGACAGCCGGCGCTCATCGAAGCATTCCTGCCGGGACGTGAGTTCACGGTGGCGATGCTCGGCAACGGTGCGGACCTGCGCGTGCTGCCGATCGTGGAGATCAAATT
>JAVBYA010000306.1 GCA_030824295.1 Bacteroidota bacterium | reverse complement strand
GCCGGATGGATCGACCTGCGCCCTGCGAACATGGAACAGTGGAAGCAGCGTCTGCTGGAGATCAAGAAGGAAGTGGAACTGTACGTGGCGAACGACACCAGCTCGCGCAACTTCCGGACGATGGAATACTGGACCAACTTCAATGATATCGATGCCGGCAAGATCGTCGGATGGATCTTCACTGAAGAGGAAAAAGGAAAGCGGATGAAATCCTGATCCGCACACAGAGAGTACACTTCACCCGTAACGACACCACCAACTGAGAGGTCACTATGAAAACACTACGTAAAACCTGGGCGCTCCTTCTGTTCCTGTCCGGCATTGTTTTTGCCGGCGAGGGAATGTGGACGTTCGACAATCCCCCAAAAAAGCTGCTCAAAGAGAAGTACGGATTCGACGTCACACAGGAGTGGCTCGACCATGTCCGCATGGCTTCCGTCCGTTTCAACGACGGCGGTTCCGGTTCCTTCGTTTCCCCCAATGGTCTGGTGATGACCAACCATCACGTGGGGCTTGGACAGCTGCAGAAGATGTCCAAAGAAGGGAACGATTATGTTGAGAACGGCTTCTTCGCGAAGACCAATGCAGAAGAAGTGAAATGCGTCGACCTGGAATTGAACGTCCTGATGGCCATGCAGAACGTGACAGCGAATGTGACGGAAGCGGTCAAAGGGAAGACCGGACCGGAAGCAGCAATGGCCCGCCGTGCAGTGCTGGCCCAATTACAGAAAGAGATCGGCGAGAAGAGCGGCATGCGCGCTGACCTGGTCTCCCTCTATAATGGAGCGGAATATTGGATCTATTCCTACAAGAAATTCACCGATATCCGCCTGGTGATGGCGCCGGAACAGCAGATCGCCTTCTTCGGCGGTGATCCGGACAATTTCACCTTCCCGCGGTACGATCTGGATATGTGCTTCTTCCGCGCGTATGAGAACGGCAAGCCGTACAATCCCCCCCATTACCTCAAGTGGAAGACCGCCGGTGCTGCGGACGGTGAGCTCGTCTTCACCTCCGGACATCCCGGCTCCACCGCACGTCAGCAGACCATGGCGCAGATCGAGTATCTCCGCGACTATCAGATCCCTTATCAATTGAAGAACTTCAAGCGCCGTCTTGAATCGCTCAAAGCATACTCGGCACGCGGCGAGGAACAGAGCCGCCGTGCGCTCTCCCTGATCTTCGGTCTGGAGAACTCGCAGAAAGCGATCGGCGGACAGTATTCCGGTCTGCTGGACAAGAACCTCATGTCGAAGAAGCAGAACGATGAGAAGGAACTCCGGGACCGTGTGAATGCGGACCCCGAACTGAAAGCAAAATATGCCTGGGCATGGGACACGATCGCTGTCGCCATGCAGCGGAACAAGGAGAAGTTCAACGAACTCTCCTACCGCGGTGTGACCGGGTCCCTCGCACCCCGTGCACTCACCATCGCACGGTACGCAGCGGAGATGAAGAAGCCGAACGGCGAGCGCCTTCCGCAGTATCAGGATGCGAATCTGAAAGCGACGCTCGAGAACCTCTACTCACCTGCACCGGTCTATCTGGACTTCGAACAGGTGCAGCTGCAGGACCGGTTCGAAGAAGCGCTTGAAGTGCTCGGTGCGAACGATCCGTGGGTGAAAGCAGTGCTGGAAGGCAGAACTCCGCAGGCCACCGCTGAACTCCTTATCACCAACACCCGCATCAGTGATGTGGCATTCCGCAAAGCGCTCATCGAAGCGGGAAGCGACGAGATCCTGAAATCGAACGACCCGATGATCAAGATGGCGCTCCGCATCGCTCCGATCGGCGACGAGATGCGTCAATGGCAGGAGAAGAATGTGAACGCTGCTCTGGCACCGGCAGTGGAAGCGACCGGCAAAGCGCGCTTCGCCGTGTACGGCAAGGAACTGCCGCCGGATGCGAACTTCACCCTGCGCCTCTCTTTCGGCGAAGTGAAAGGGTTCCCGATGAACGGAACGAAAGCACCGAGTCTCACCACGATGTACGGTCTGTATGACCGTGCGTTCAGCTTCCAGAATCAGAAGGACTTCGAACTCCCGAAACGG
The DNA here is from genome assembly GCA_030824295.1 of Bacteroidota bacterium. Taxonomy (GTDB): domain Bacteria; phylum Bacteroidota; class Ignavibacteria; order UBA10030; family UBA8401; genus UBA8401. Next base: position 5,968 of record JAVBYA010000306.1, on the reverse strand, counting down.
TTCCAGGACGGCGTCGGCAAACTGAACCTGACCACCCCGATGAACTTCGTCTCCACCAACGACATCATCGGCGGCAACTCCGGTTCGCCGGTGATCAATGCGAAAGCGGAAGTGGTCGGACTCATCTTCGACGGCAACATCGAGAGTCTGCCCGGACGCTTCGCGTATTCGGAAGAGAAGAACCGCGCCGTCTCCGTCCACCCCGGCGTGATGATCGAGACCATGCGCAAATTGTACGATGCGAACATCCTTGCGGACGAACTGGAAGGGATCCTGACCAAACCGGAACCGAAGAAGGAATCACCGGCGAAGAACACCAAGCCGGCAAAGAAGAAGAAGAAATAGTTCCGCATCACGTACCTGTTAACCAAAAGAAAGGCATCCCCGCAACGGGATGCCTTTCTTGTTTTCCGGGATTTGCTATATTACAGTATGAAGAGCTTCGAACGACTGAACCGGCTTCCTCCCTATGTCTTCTCCGTTGTGAACGACCTGATGTTCACTGCACGGCGGAACGGTGAGGACATCATCAATCTCGGCATGGGGAATCCCGATCAGCCGACGCCGGCGCATATCGTGGAGAAACTGAACGAGGCCGCGCAGAAAGGGGTGAACCACCGGTACTCCGCTTCCAAAGGGATCGTGAAACTGCGGCAGGCGGTCTGCGATTGGTACGCACGGAAGTTCCAGGTATCGCTCGACCCGAACACGGAAGCGGTGGCGACCATCGGATCCAAAGAAGGATTGGCCCATCTGGCGCTCGCCGTTTCCGGTCCCGGTGATACCATCCTCTGCTCCACCCCTGCGTATCCCATCCATCCGTACGCGTTCGTCATCGCCGGCGCACAGGTCATCCACGTACATCTTTTCCCGCAGGAGACCTTCCTGCAGCGGATCGCGGAAGCGTACCGCAACACACATCCGAAACCGACGTTCCTTGTGCTGAATTATCCGAACAATCCGACCACCGCAACGGTCGGACTGGAATTCTTCGAGGAAGCGGTCGCGTTCGCACGGGCGAACAATATCTATATCATCCATGACCTTGCGTACGGGGACCTGGGGTTCGGCAGCTATCAGGCGCCTTCCATCCTGCAGATACCGGGCGCGAAGGATGTGGCAGTGGAATTCTCGACGCTTTCGAAAAGCTACAACATGGCGGGATGGCGCGTCGGTTTCTGCGTCGGCAATCCGGAGATCGTCGGAGCGCTGGTGAAGATCAAGAGCTATCTGGACTACGGCATGTTCCAGGCGATACAGATCGCCGCGATCGCTGCACTGAACGGACCGCAGGATTGTGTGGAAGAGATCCGCGCGACGTACGGATCGCGAAGAGATGTGCTGGTGGAAGGATTGAACAAGATCGGCTGGAGGACGGAAACACCGCGGGCGTCCATGTTCGTCTGGACGCCGCTGCCGGAACCGCTCCGCGTGCTCGGCTCGTTGGAAGCAGCCAAGCGGCTGGTCGCCGAAGCGAAGGTCGCCGTCTCCCCCGGCATCGGGTTCGGCGATGCAGGAGAAGGCTTTGTCCGCTTCGCCCTGATCGAGAATGAAGAGCGGATCAGACAAGCGGTGCGCGGGATCCGGAATGTTCTGCAGTCGGCTGGGAGCGGACAATGAAGCATCTGCGCATCCATCGTTCACTGCTGTTCGTGCTGCTCTTGTCGGTCTTCCCCCTCACGGCACAGGAGCACTTCAACGTCTCCCTCCGTCTGGACTTCGCTTCGGTGGACGCATTACTGGAATTCAGTGAAGGGCGCATTGCCAATGTGAACCGTGTCGCATCGCTGCGGGGCAATCAGATCGCCGCTGCCACAAGCGCACTGTTGGCACGGGAGGAGTATTCCAAAGAGCGGTTCGCGCAGGAACTGGAACGGTTCCGCAACGGTGCGACCGCTTCGCGTGATATGTTCGGCCTCACTTCCGCCATGCGGTTCCGGAACGAGATCAAATTGCTTACGCAAGAGGCAAAGAAGCGTGCACTGGAACGACGAGTGATGGCAACCATCGCACCGTTCTTCCCGGAGAAGATCCGTCTGAATGCCGCGATCCCCGTCTACTTCGTTGCGATGGGGAACGAGAATGCCGCCGCATTAGTGCGGAGCATCGTCTGGCGGGATGATGTGCCGTATTTCGTCGGTGAAGGAGAAGGGGAACTGACCATCGTGATGAACCTGACGCGGTCGGTGGAGTACATCCGGGATGTGCAGGTGCAGTTCATCGACATGATGAGCACGCTGGCCCATGAATCATTCCATGTGGTGTTCGGACTCTATCAGCAGCAGCAGCCGGTCTGGCAGCAGATCGCTTCACGTCCGGAACCGCACTGGGTCCTTGCGGAACTCGTCCAAAATGAAGGGATCGCGTATCTGATCTCCCTGCAGCAGCGGAGCGGTGCGCAGCTCTCCTCCGGACAGCTCTCCTCTTCCAAACAATCCGTGGCCGACCTGAACAAAGCACTCAGCGAACTCGCATCGCCGAATCTCACCCGCGAGCGGGCCAGGGAACTTATCATGAATTCCAATCTCTCCGGTTCGTATGAGAAGAACTACGGTGCATCGGCCGGGATACTGATGGCCTATGCCATCGATGCAAAATTGGGACGGGCCGCGCTCACCCAAACGCTCGAACTCGGAACCGCAGATTTTTTTGCGAAGTACCAGCAGCTCGCCTCCCAGCATGGTGAATTGCCGAAGTTCGACGATGCGGTCATGGCGCTGTTCCAATAACAGCAATACGTCCTCCTTTCACCTCTTTCTTCCATCTCCGAAACTCTTATAATCGACTGATTTGTCTGGTTTTACAGCCGCCATCCCGTATTTACGTGATAGCTTAACCACTACCTAAATCGTAAATTGTCGGATGTAATTATCCCCGTTGTGAATGTATTACCGAACCAGTTCAGCGAGTGTAGAGAAGGAACGCGCGATGCAGCACCGATTCCTCTGTGTGGCCATGCTTATCTTGGTCTTTGTTGCGAATGGAGAGGGACAATCCCTGCGGGCATTCGGTATGAAACTCGGCATGTCCGAAGCAAGTCAGCAATGGGTATACACTTCTGCGGATATGTCCGGACTCAGCGTGTTCGATCAACCAAGAAGAGGATGGAATGCTGTTCTTTTTGCAGAATGGTTCACGCATCCTTCGTTGAGCGTTCTCACGGAATTGAATTTCATCCAAAAAGGGGCGGAAGATGCATTCATCATCGTTTCAGCGGAAAGCCCGGATGAGATAGGAAAAAAGATCATCGATCCACGCATCGATTATCTCTCCTTCCCCATTCTCATGAAATTCCGACACGCCATGGGAGGTACGGATCTTTATTGTTTCGCCGGTCCGCGAATGGATCTGATCGTCGGGAGGAATTCATACGGCGAAGGATTGGTCTTCTCGGACTTTCGGTCGCCTGAGTTCGGTCTGTCCTTTGGAATTGGTGTCGATCACTCGATCTTGAGTAACATGCGGTTCGGCGGAGAACTTCGGCACAGCTATAGTCCGCAGCGAGCGTACGACAACGGGTTAGTATCAGTCCATAATAGCTCCTACGAGCTATTAATGTCGTTAACTCAGGTTTTCTAGTGCTGTTTCCATAAATAATTATGTTGGCCAGCAGCCAAAAGGAACTCTATGCGAATATTCACAATTGGATTTTTAATTATTTCTTTAGCTTCAGTTGGTTTGTCCCAAAAAGAAAACGCGAAAACGTCATTCAGGTTAGTTGAATCTATTTATCATACACCAATTGAGTCCCGCTTAGATTCAAATAATTTGAGTGTTTACGTTAATCGATTCTCAAAAATATATTATGCAGTCTTAAACAATGACAAAATGAAAGACTCAGGGTATGCATATATGTATGGTTCTTTGAGAAGAATTGCACAAGAGTATCAGTTTAATCCAAAAGTGTTGGCCATGTTATTAAAAATATCAGACCAAATGACCAGTAATGCGGAATTTTCCGAAAGCATGCCCTCATTTATTCAGCAGACATTAATAATTCAGCCAGAAGTTTTCCTATCTCAATTGGACACAATGGATAATAATGATCAATCTTCTGTAATTGATTTGGTAACATTTACTCGAACCAAGAAAGTAAAAGGTGTTCTTCAAAAGTATATTTCTGATTCTACAAATGTGCAATTCAATAAATTGGCTGCAAAAATAATAAAATATTGTGAGTAGGGTGTTGTCGCTTGGCTGCTGGCTAACAAGCGGCTCCCCGAAGGGGCCCCTTCGGCGCAGGCTGTGACGACTGCGGCTTCATAAATGTCTCAAGTGTCGCGAAACGAATACACAACATACAAAACGAAATATTGTAACGAATTCATAAATCGGTGCGCAGCTTAGCGCCCATCCGTTACAGGTCACGCTGAACGACGTCACAACGATGTTCCGCTTAGAATCCATCAAGAGGTTGCATCATAATAAATAGCGGGACTTCGACTCTCTTAGGTGAATCCCCATCATATTGATCAACTTACATCAGAAAGAAGAATCATGAGAACACTCATCCCGCTTCTGAGCATCCTGTTCATTTCCACACTATCGGCACAGGATTCTACCGCAGTACCGCTGAACCAGCATCTATTCGGCTTCCAGTTCAGTCTTGTGTCCGGCACCGGCATTTCATACGGCAGGCTTCTGGAAAATAATATCAGGATCAAAGGGACCGGCGGATTCATCACGAGTGACAATACGACCTCGTATTCTTTGGGCGTCGACATCCACTATCTGCTGAGCCGCGGTAAACAGGTCGAAGTGTCCGTCGGACCCAGTTTGGGGTTCATCGGCGGGACGAATGAACTGACCAAAACGCGTGTTGCCTTAGCTACCACGGTGGAAGCACCTGCGTTAGGCGAGAAGCATTTCCAGAACGTCTGTGCCGGACTGGTGCTCTATTATCCCACAGTGTACATCCTCTCCGGCAACATCAATGTCACCGCCGGATTCTATCTGGCATACTATTTTTGATCCGGGGCTGAGGTGACAATGAACTTCCACTCTCTCATATCGCCGGACAGGATCATAGCTCATCCGTATCGACTTTGCGTGATGAACATCCTCCTGTTGACCGGCATTTTTACTGTGTTGAACCTCGTCACGGATGCACTGTCTCTCTTTCAGCCCATTCCTGCCGGCAGAATGTTCATTATGGCCATCGGCATCGGAATACTCAACACCTACATGCAATTCAGGGATGCAAAGCGTATCCCGGAGACTCACCGTACGGTGAACCATACACACGAAGGATAGGCGTTCCCCGAGCGGCGAGCAAACGATACCCGGTCCTACACGAACGAAGCACAGATAAGGAGCAGAAATGAAACGAATACTGACATTTTTCGCTGCAAGCATAGCTGTCATTCTCTGCGGTTGTGAATCCCCGCTCTCCGATACCGAGATCACGAACCCCGGTCTGCTGGCACCGGTCATCACGGTGGAACGGACGCAGAGTAAGGACGGCAGCATTGAGCATGATTATACCTGCTACCTGTACGATAAGTCGATCCAGCTGGTGCAGCTGAAGAGTGGAAGCGTATCGGTGAACGGCATCCCGATGCCGCACAAAAAGGGATTGCTCGGCAGTTATTATTCAACAACATCCGCCAGCCTCCCGTATGCACTCAGCACGAAATACACCTTCACCATAACCTTGGCAGATCAGAAGGGATATACGGCTTCCGTTACAACGCAGGATGCCCTGCTGAACAATTTCACCGCTCCCTCCGAGGTCGCGCGCACGAACGCCATGCAGATCAGCTGGTCCGGCAACGATCCCAAAGCGGAGCTGAGCATAGAGATCTATTCGCATTACCGGACGGATACCAGCACCGGCAGTCAACTGAAGTCTTTTGTACTTCCCGTGAACAGCGGCAATACCTATCAAATCCCACCATCCCAATATCTCGCTGATATGGGGACGACCTCCACGGTGGAACTGGTGCTGAATTCCGAGATCGAAGGGACG
>JAVBYA010000386.1 GCA_030824295.1 Bacteroidota bacterium | reverse complement strand
CGGGACTTTTGATGGCGCGCAGCGCCATCAACGGGCATGAGCGAACGGGATTCATCGCGCGCGTTAAATTTCGCAAGGGGTTCTTTTGCTACTTTTCTTGCCCCGTCAAGAAAAGTAGAAATTTAGTTTTTTGTATAAAAAACTATCTTGGACAATTCTGAATTCAGACTTATTTCGACAACAAAAAAGGCACGATAATGCGATTCATGATGATCATGATCCCCGGTGTGTACCAGGGAGGGAAAGAGAAACGGGTCGCCGGCGATTTCACCCCGCCCGCCGATGCCGTGGAGCAGATGATGAAGTTCAACGAGGCATTAGCGAAAGCGGGACACCTGATCTCGCTGGACGGACTGCATCCCATCGAGAAGGGTGCGCGCGTTTCATACTCCGGCGGCAGACCGACGGTCACCGACGGACCGTTCATCGAATCCAAAGAGGTGCTCGGCGGATACTGGATGGTGCAGTTCGCATCCAAAGAGGAGGCGGTCGAGTGGGCCAAACGGATCCCGGCAGCCGAAGGGGATACCGTTGAGATCCGTCAGGTATTTGAAATCACCGATTGGTCCGATGATGCTCAAAAAGCGGCAGACAGTAAAATTGTAAAAGATGCAGTGGAACACCGCATGTAAATACTCTGAACCCGAAACGATCCACCGGGAGAACGAATGAAATTTCTTTGCATGGCGTACGAAGAGGAGAACATCCTCAATGCTCTTACAAAGGATGAATGGGATATCCTTCGCAGCGAGACATTGAACTATGTCGAAGAACTGCAGCAGCGCGGCACGCTTATCAGCGCAGAAGCGCTGCAAAGTGTTCGCAGTGCAGCGACCGTGCGTGTCCGAAAGGGCAGCATTTCCGTTACGGACGGACCCTTCACCGAAACGAAAGAAACGCTCGGAGGTTTCTTTTTGATCGACGCAAAGGATCTGAACGAGGCGGTTCATATTGCCTCGCGATGGCCGTCGGCCCGGTTTGGCAGCATCGAAGTACGGCCGATTGAACAGGAACTGCGGGAAGAGGGGAGATATGATGTACTGGGAGAGAAGAAATAAAATATTTGTGACCGGACGATGTTGATCAGGAGAAAATAAAATCTTGTACAGATCATTCATGGAAGAATGTAACGAACCATTTCAATACGGAAGAGATAATTATGAAATATATCTGCCTTGGCTATCACAATGATGATGCATGGACCGGCAAGAGTGCCGAACAACAGAAGCAGTTCATGGAGGACTGTTTCGCCTACGATGCACTGCTCCGGAAGAACGGTCACTTCACGGGCGGCGAAGCACTGCAGGGACCGCAGACTGCGGCGACCATCCGCCCCTCCGCCGGCGGACCGGTCGTGACGGACGGACCGTACGCCGAGACCAAGGAACAGCTCGGCGGTATCATGATCCTGGAAGCGCGCGATCTGAACCACGCCATCCAGCTCATGTCCCATCATCCGTCATCCAGAATGGGAAGCACATGGGAGATCCGTCCGGCGAACGAACAGGTGAACGCCATGTTCCAGGAGGAGGAGAAGTATTCAATGTCATCACAGAAGAAGGAGTGACACAATGAACGATCAGCGGAAAGTGACCTTCGCGATCAACATGACACTCGACGGTTACACCGATCATACCGTGATGACCGCGGACAATGACGCGCATGAATTCTTCGCCGGTCTGATGGACGATGTCGGCATCCTGCTGTTCGGCCGTATCATGTACGAGATGATGGCAGGATACTGGCCTGCCGTTCCCGACGATCCCAATGCAACACAGGGCGAGGTCGATTTTGCGCGCAGGTACAACGCATTACCGAAGATCGTCCTTTCCAAGACCATACAGAACGCGGAATGGGGCGACACGAGGATCGTCCGCGGGAACATCGTTGAGGAAGTGATCGCGCTGAAGAAGCAGCCGGGCAAGAATATCTCGGTCGACAGTATCATGATGTTTCAAGAGTTGCTGCAGCACGATCTGATCGATGAATTCTGGCTGGTCGTTCATCCGCTCATCTGTCCCGAAGGGAAGCGGCTGTTCGTCGACCAGGAGAAGCGGCTCGATTTCACACTCGCCGGAACACGGACATTCTCTTCCGGCGTCGTTGCGTTTCACTATATTCGGAAAAGATAATGATAAGGAGAACGTACATTGGAGAATGAACAGGGATCCCGCTCTGCGGGAGGCAGGCTCATCTTTTGGAATGTGATGACACTGGACGGCTTCTTTGAAGCGAAGAACAAGTGGGAGATCGACTTTCACAACAGCGTCTGGGGTGAGGAGCTCGAACAATTCTCCACGGAACAGCTGCAATCGTGCAGTGCACTCGTCTTCGGCCGGGTAACCTATGATGGAATGGCGAGTTATTGGAAGGCGGAGACCGGCGAGATCGCCGATTTCATGAACACACTCCGGAAGATCGTCTGTTCCAGGACGTTGAAACAGGCCGATTGGGCAAATACAACAATCCTGAACGGGGATGTCGCAGAGGAGATCGCTTCCCTGAAGCAGCGCTCCGAAAAGAATATGTATGTGTTTGGAAGCGCCGATCTTTCGTCGACACTGATGCAGCACGGATTGATCGACGAATACCGGATCTGTCTCGCCCCCGTTGTTCTCGGCGCAGGAACGCCGCTGTTCAAAGTCCGGCCGGAGCGCATGATGATGAAACTACTCGAAGCACGTCCGCTCAAGACCGGCGGCGTCATTCTCCGCTATCAACCGGTCAAGGATTAAGGAGGCAGACGACGATGGAATCAACACTCGCAAAAAAACTGAACATTAAAGAAGGAATGAAGATCCGGGTGATGGGAAAACCGTCGAATGTCGTCCTGGACGGCATCTCCGTTACCGCTTCTGCAAAAGCCGAAGGGGTGATCACCTTCATCAAGACGCTGACCGATGTCGAGACGAAATGTGCGGCAGTGATCGAAGCGGCACAACAGGACCGGCTTGCGTGGATCGTCTATCCGAAGGCAGGACAATTGGGAACGGATCTGAACCGGGACATCCTTTGGAAACATATGCTGAAGAAGGACGTCCAGGGAGTGCGTCAGATCGCTATTGATGACGTCTGGAGCGCGATGCGCTTCCGACCGGGAAAGTAGCGTAGCAGCGATTGGAAGGAATGTTTCAGCAAGCTCCACATCGCCAGGCCGATCTAATGACAGTCCATGAACAGTGACAGACACTTAATAACGGAGGAACAATTGAAACAGATGCACTATTCTATCGTCATCAATGCGCCGATCGCGAAAGTGTGGTCAACAATGCTCGATGATTCAACATACCGGCAGTGGACGGAAGCATTTGCGCCCGGTTGTTTCTATAAAGGTGATTGGAACAAGGGAAGCAAGATCATGTTCCTTTCAACGGGTGAACAAGGGGATTCAGGCATGGTCAGCCATATCAAAGAGAACAGGCGCCATGAGTATGTCTCCATCGAACACCTTGGTATCGTAGGAAATGGAACGGAGGACACGACCAGCGAGGAGGCAAAAGCATGGGCCGGTGCATTGGAAAATTATACCTTCAAAGAAAAGAACGGTGCAACGGAATTGCTCGTCGAACTTTCCGGGAATATTGCAGATGAATTTGTGGCGATGTTCGATGGAATGTGGCCGGATGCATTGAAAAAACTCAAAGAGCTTTCAGAGAAGTAATTCAGCACCAGTGCAATGACCACGATGCGCCGCCGCCGTTCACTGCGGAGACGTTCTTCAACTCAATAACACAATAGGAGCACTAATATGTCAGCAACAGCTAAAACATCGGTCACGATCCAAACCACCGTCAATGTTCCGGTGGAGAAAGCCTGGACGATCTGGAGCGGACCGGAACACATCACGCATTGGGCGGTCGGTTCACCGGACTGGCACACGCCGTACGCGGAGAACGATCTGCGCACCGGCGGCAAATTCCTCTCCCGCATGGCGGCGAAGGACGGCAGCGTCAGTTTCGATTTCACCGGAACATACGATGCCGTATCGCTGCATCACATGATCATGTATACCATGGAAGACAGACGGAGAGCCACCGCTACATTCGCCGGAAACGGGAACACTACGGTGGTCACTCAGACCTTTGAATGCGAAACGGAGAACACGCCGGAACTGCAGCGCGAAGGGTGGCAGACGATCCTGAATAATTTCAAACAATACGCGGAATCACTTCGTTAATTTCTAACCGATCTGAATCTCTATGGAAACAGTTATTTCAAAGGACGGCACTGTTATCGCTTACGATAAGATCGGCAGCGGTAAGCCGTTGATCCTCATCGACGGCGCACTCTGCTACCGCTCCTTCGGTCCGATGCCGAAACTGGCGCCGCTTCTGGCGGACCATTTCACCGTCTATTATTACGACCGCCGCGGACGGGGGGACAGCACGGATGTACAACCCTACTCGGTGGAGAAAGAGGTGCAGGATATCGCGGCTCTGGTCCACGCTGCGGGAGGGAGCGCGTATATCGCGGGTCTCTCTTCCGGCGCCGCCCTGGCGCTCCGTGCGGCCGAGGCAGGACTGGATCTGCCGAAGATCGCGCTGTATGAACCGCCGTTCGTGTATGAACCCGGGAGTGACAAGACCCGCATCGACCATACCGGCACTCTGAACAGTCTGTTATCTTCGAATAAACGCGGCGCAGCAGTGAAATATTTCATGGTGCAGATGGTCGGCGCACCTGCCATTGCGGCGTTCATTATGCAGCTGATGCCGATGTTCAAGAAATTGAAAGCCATTGCCCACACACTGCCGTACGATTCCACGGTGATGGGGAACTTCACCGTTCCGGCGGAGCGCCTTGCTGCCGTCACCAATAAGGTCCTCATCGCCGGCGGCGGAAAGAGTCCGGACACGCTGAAGAACGCTGTCCGCGGTGTCGCTGCCGCTCTTCCGAACGCCGAACTCCGCTGGCTGGAAGGACAGACGCATAATGTCGATCCCGTCGTGCTGGCGAAGACACTGAAAGAATTCTTCTTACACTGATCGAACGGAGCACACTGATGACTGAACCAATCTCTTCCCGCACACTCTGGGCCTCCCGCATCATGGGAGGCATCGCCGTTCTGTTTATGCTGTTCGACACTGCCATCAAACTGATGCGCGAATCCCACGCAGTGGAAGGAACGGTCCAGCTCGGTTATCCCGACAGCACGGTACAGCTGCTCGGCATCATCGAAGCGGTCTGTCTTGTGCTCTATCTTATCCCCCGCACATCTGTACTCGGCATGGTACTGCTGACCGGTTATCTGGGCGGCGCTGTCGCCACACACGTCCGGCTGGAGAACCCGCTCTTCTCGCACGTCCTCTCCTCCATCTATATCGCTCTGATGATGTGGGGTTCTCTCTATCTGCGCGAACCGCGTCTGCGCACGCTCCTTCCGTTCCGCACGGAGCAGAACGGATGACAAGACCCGTACCCGGCATCCTCACCGAACGTTTCTTCCACGTACCGGCGCACCGTCTCTACAGCGCCTGGGCGGCTCCGGAACAGCTTTCCGTCTGGTGGGGACCGAAAGGATTCCGCAACACGTTCAGCGAGTTCGATCTTCGTCCGGGCGGATACTGGCGGTTCATCATGAGCGGACCGGACGGAACGGATTACCGGAACGAGAGTGTGTTCATTGATGTGGTCCCCGATATGCGGATCGTCTTCGATCATCTTACCGGACACCGGTTTCGCACCACCGCTGAGTTCATCCCGCGCGGAGAAGGAACAGTGCTGCGGTGGACCATGGTGTTCGAGGATGCGGAAGAGTATGAACGGGTGAAAGAGTTTATCGCCCGTGCGAACGAAGAGAACCTGGACCGAATGGAAGCGATGATGGAAGAATCCATATGAAAAAACCGATCGATGTCAAAGCGATCCGTGCCAAAGAAGCAGCCGAGGTTGCTGAGTATATGAAGAAACTCAAGCACCCGCTGAAAGCGGAAGTGGAGGCGCTGCGGACGGTCATCATCGGGACGAGTAAAAAACTGTCGGAGCGGATCAAGTGGAACGGTCCGAGCTATTATTATAAAGAAGATCTGCTCACATTCAGTCTGCATGCGAAAGACCGTATCTGTCTGGCCTTCCATCATAAAAGCATCATCTCGATCCCGTCACCGCTGCTGACGGGTGACTTCAAGGACCGGCGGCTGATGTTCCTGCGGGATGCTGCTGAGGTCAAAAAAGCATCGAAGGAGATCCGCAGGATCGTCCGTGAGCTGGTGAAACGGATGGACCGATAAGCGATTCCATCAAACGGGATTCACACAACAACGCAAAACAACGATAACCGCACATACCCATAGCCCAAGGATTCATCCCTCGGCCACGGATCTATCTCCAGGCTATATAATTACGGATAAGAAGAAGGATCGAATGGAAGACGGATCAGATAACGCAATACGCACACCGACGACCGCTCGCTCCCTGTGGAGCGATCTGAAGGACGCCATCCGCGGGACCGAAGCGGATTATACGCAGATCAGCATGGGCAAAGCGGTCTTTCTGCTTGCCGTTCCGATGATCCTGGAGCTGATGATGGAGTCGACCTTTGCCGTGGTCGATATCTATTTCGTCGCCGCACTCGGCGCATCGGCAGTGGCGACCGTCGGATTGACCGAGACCTATCTCTTTCTGTTGTATTCAATCGGTATGGGACTAGCGACCGCAGTGACGGCGGTGATCGCGCGGCGCATCGGAGAAAAAGAGAAGGAGAAAGCCGGCGTTGCGGCGGTGCAGGCGGTCGTTCTGGCCCTCGCCGTATCGGTGCCGTTCGCCGTTGCAGGGATCTTCTACGCCCGCGAACTCCTTGCGCTGATGGGAGCGGATGCGTGGACGCTGGAGCATGGTTACCGCTATATGCAGTGGACGCTCGGCGGGAACGTGGTGGTGATGCTGCTCTTCATCAACAACGCCATCTTCCGCGGCGCAGGTGACGCTGCTATCGCTATGCGCGTGCTGTGGATCGCGAACGGCATCAATATGCTCCTCGATCCGATACTCATCTTCGGCTGGGGACCGTTCCCGCAGCTGGGGATCGAAGGGGCCGCTATTGCGACACTGATCGGACGCGGCATCGGCGTTGCGATACAGTTCTGGATGCTCTTCCGCGGCAGCAAGCATCTCCGTGTTCTCCGCACACAGATCCGCATCCACGGAGAGACGCTGGCGAACATCGTCCGCACATCGCTTGGAGGTATCGGACAGATGATCGTAGCGATGCTGTCGTGGATCTTCGTCATGCGCATCCTGGCGGAATTCGGCAGCACTGTCGTGGCCGGCGCCACCATCGCCATGCGCATCATGATGTTCACTCTGATGCCGGCGTGGGGCATGTCCAACGCCGTCGCGACGCTCGTGGGTCAGAACCTCGGCGCAGACAAACCGGACCGGGCGGAACGGTCTGTCTGGGTGACCGGCTTCTGGAACATGGGATTCCTCATCCTCGTCTCCATTACCTACAATCTGTACAGTGACCGGCTGGTGGGGATCTTCACGGAGGATGTGGCCGTCATCGCGGTCGGTTCACTCTGGCTGACGATCGTTTCCTATTCGTATTTTGTCTACGGTTGGTGGATGGTCGCTACGCAGGCGTTCAACGGTTCCGGAGATACGGTAACGCCGACCAAGATCAATCTCGTCTTCTTCTGGCTCATCCAGATACCGCTCTCGTATGTGCTGGCGAAAGTGCTCGGATTCGGATACCACGGCGTCTTCTGGGCGATCTTCGTCTCGGAAACATCGGTCGGCATCTTTACGCTGTGGCTCTTTACCAGAGGGAAGTGGAAGACGGTGAAAGTATAACATGCTCGAAAGAAGGTTGTCTTCAGATCCGCCGCCATTTTGGTTGCGGATTTTTTTTGTATTTTGGATGACACTTTAAAAAGGAACAGCACCGTGGAACTTGGAATCTACTCCTTTGTGGAGGTCCCGCTCGATGCGAACAACAAGCCGCTCATGCCGCCGGCAGAGAGGATGAAGAATCTGATGGAAGAGATCGTTCTGGCGGACCAGCTGGGACTGGATGTCTTCGCGCTCGGCGAGCA
>JAVBYA010000116.1 GCA_030824295.1 Bacteroidota bacterium | reverse complement strand
ACAATGAGATCAATTTTTTCAGGGATAAGTATTTTTAATGATCATATTTCAATGTATAGATTCAGTGGCTAGCGTTTATCTGAGCCAATAGAATCTGTATTTTCGCAGTTCGGCGGAGTGAGCCATCCTTACTTTAATGTGGATCAACAATTACCTCATTCTATCTGTCTTGACCACAGCGATGTTAGTCGCGCAGACTTCTTCAGATGATGTTGATACATCTCCGGAATCATATAAATTATGGGCCGGTATCGGGATCGCTACGGGGTTAGACAACTCGAATAGGCCTTCAGCGCTGCAACAGTATTCCCTCTCTCTGTGGGGATATAGTAAACGACAACAGGCTATTCGATATACATTGACGTATCTACATTCTCCCATTCCAGAAGAAATCAGTTCAACTGATTTTTCGTCACAAAACGGTTTGACGATCATTGATGTTGCGCTTGACGCAAAGCACTTCTATTCCGAAAACCTGATCTGGCGGAATCAGTACTTTTCCTATGGGATAGGTTTGGCCATTGCTTTCTGGAAATATTCTGATAGTTTTTATGATAAAGAATTGGCAGGGTCATTGAGCGTTGCCGGCGGAGTTGATGTAAGGCTTGGACAAGGAATTGTACTGGGACATCTCGATACCTTCAATACAACCATAGATATCTCTCCCGGAGTGATCTTTTGGCTCTCCAATGATGATGAATTGTCAACACGTCACAGAGTTCCGCCGCCATATCTTTATATCAGCGCACGAGTCGGGTTCAATTATTCATTCTTTTCCTGGAAGTAAATTACCACACTCCTCACCCGCGATTTCACCAGAAGTAATTGTATTGTTAAACATTCGATCCTTTTTCACATCTTTCGATGCTCTGGAGTTACCTTTTGTTAATCAGCTGCAAGGATGCTTGAATGAAATTCTTCATTAGTATTTTCCTCTTGGCAATATTGCTGTCGTGGAGTTGTAATCAGAATGGCACCGGACCTGACCTCACAGATACTGAAATACTTTTGGAAGGGATGGATCAGGTAACGAGTGGAGGAAATCTCCAGGTCGTGATCAATACGCAAGCAGAATATGAAACGTTGATCTATAATAGATACACTAAACCGCTGCAAGAGTACTGGAATTCTCAATATCCCGCCGTTCTTCAGTCCATGAAGAACCAGCATCCGAACCTTTCCGACTCTGAATATACCGTCCTTGTAAAGAATGTGTTCTATTCCGGCTATCCGTTCAAAGGCACAGAAGGATATACCCATCCATCCATTGACTTCTCAAAATACACTCTTCTAGGACAGAATGTTGACGGCAGCGGGTGCAGGAAACCGGATTATCAGGTTTCCATTATCCGTACTGATAGTCTGCGTATGGTGACATTCAAGGTGAAGGTTCAGCCGCACGGGGATTGTGAAGCGCCTTTTATTAAAAACCAATGGATGTTGGTGCGCAAGATACCGGACACATATAAAGTAGCGTTTGCAGTTGAATACTCAAGGGATGAACATTGATCGGACGGTAGATCCGGTAATTCTGGTTTATGTTGCTGTCCCTGATAATGAATTGACCATTGCCGCGTGAAGCCAAGTTGAGAAGCTGATAAATCGAATAGGTCTTACATGAATACGTATTTCAAAGGGCTATCCATTGAGCGTAAAGGTAAGACTATGTAATGATATTGGGAGCACTGTTAGATACTGAATAGAGACGATGTGAGAGCAATTTATGGAAGAAACGATAGCATGCATTGCACTTATCATTCTAGGCTTAACAGGCATTTATCCATTCTTAATAAATCTATCACGCACAATTGATAGTAGTGATTGGATCACAACCGAAGCCGAAATGATCGGTGTTGGTGTCGTGACAAATATTGACCATTATCTCTCTGATTTCCCAACGGGCATGGATGTACTTTCGTATGTCCCCTCCATTCGCTATAAGTATACGATCAATGGTAAAAGTTTTATTGGAAGCAGAGTTTCGTTCATTGACACTATACCGGCGATCTCCGCTGACTTTGTTAAAAGGAAATTGAAAAAATACAAACATGTGCGAACGGTTACGGTTTTTGTTTCACCCACCGATCCAAACGAAAGTGTGATAGAACGAGGGATACAATTTGATTCCTATCTTTCTTGCTGTTTTGGTGTTTTATTATCCCTTTTGGGAGTTGCAATGTTGGCAAATATCTATTCTTGACGCCGCATCTTAACCGTTGATGCATCTACACGCTGAACCAGATAGGAGCGTCTTACCGTACTAAGGTACCGGAGATGTTCGGTCAAGCAGAGTTATCATTCCTTCCATGACGGAAATGTTGAAATGAGTCTGTTGCAGATACGGTCCATTCTTTCGATCGGAGTTTTCCTCCCTTTCCTTGTCACAGGGCAAGCAACTGATCCAACCGTGCCACACAACGTCATCACGGCCTTGTTCTCTCAAGAAGCCCTCCCCGCCCTCTGTGTTGATGATTCTGCCATCACCGTATCGAACCGTCTCGGCATTCAGTATGACGGGGTTTCCCGCAAAAGCTTGATTTCCTATGAATTCGAGGACTCCATCAAACGCCTTGTCGCGGGGCGGCAACTCGATTACACATACACAAACACCTCGTATACCGGGGAGTATCAACTGCTCACTGTCCGGATTCCGGCTCGCGCAGCGACGCACGAATATTACTTGAGGAACGGCCGTTTGACCTCTCCGTTCTTCGCCCTCACGCACGGCTGGCGGACAACAACGTCCACGTACTTCCGCTTCGTCTTTGCTGATCCCTCATTGACCAATCAATACGCGATCAATATGCTGGACCAGTTCGTCCTCCGTGTCGGCACACTCCTGGGTTACACTGCGGAAGAGTTCAAGCTGCTGGAAGAGCAAAAGATCCTGTACTATCTTTGCCGGAACGATACGGAGATCCATCGACTGACCGGATTCCGAACGCGGGGAATGTATAATCTGGCATACGATGCGATCGTCTCAACGTACAACGCACATTTCCACGAGCTTGTGCACCTTCTGATGAACTTCAAGCTGAGACGTCTTCCATTATACACACATCCATTCCTCCAGGAGGGATTGGCCACCGGTCTCGGCGGCAGAGGCGGTCTCGATGCTGATGTCGTCGTGCAGCTCGGAGCGTATTTGGAGGAATCACAGATGATTCAGTACACCAATCTCCTTCGTCGCTCTGATTTCTCTTCCGAAGACGCATCGGTCAGTTACCCGCTTGCAGGGTTGTATAATCGATTCCTACTTCAACGCTTCGGCGCCGGGAAGTATATCGAACTCTATCGGAAACACAGCGGACTTCCCGCGGACAGCGACCTCGAGGAAATACTGACCTCCGAACTGCCGGCTGCCGCTAAATGGAAGGCTTTCAAAAATGAGACCTCATCACAGCGGACCATCCAGATGATCGATGAACTACCGACGGGAGCGATCCTCTGGAATTCCGATAATGCCACGATCGCCGACCTGGGGGATCGATATCATTTCGCGATCAGCGGGAAGATCCTGTTCGGAGTCTGCGATACTGTACTCGGATGGCACAGCACCAAGTTCACAGAATTATTCCCCGGGCAAACATATACCGGGCATCGATATGCTGCAGCAGCGGACAGTCAATCCATATCCGTCTATGATCTCTATACAAACACCCTGATCTCCAGTTATGTGGTTTCATTCGATTCTCAGAAGAGTTCCATTCCGTACAGAACCGGGAGATACTTGTTCACAGTTTCCAAATCTCTGCTCCTGGATGAAACACCGAATGATTCTTTCAGAGACGTTGATGTTCACACAAAATAGTAATGTTTTACTGTGATTGATCATAAACCCAGCTATCTTGGAGATGTTCGTCGGCATATGTCTTGTCAGCTTCTTGCAATCATCATACAATAATGTCTGTCAATATGTAACTCTATGACAGGCCATTGTCAATGCGGTGTCCTATATTGGCAATGCATTTCCCTACCTCTCTCCCTCTCATTTCCATTATCTTAGGATAATCTCCTTTCAGCGCGCTGTTGAGGTGCGGTTTGGTACACCCAAATACAGCCAGCTCATTCAACTGATGGAATGACGGCGCTCCAAGAATACCAATCTAGGCATTGAATCAAACGTTTGGACCATCGAACGGCCACTTGATTGTTATTCTTAAACGTATATATTAACCATATACATACAGGGAAATGCACACAGTGAAATTGTTCTCTGATTTTACAGGCTTCGAATGGGACAATGCCAATCGGCAGAAGAATTGGGAAAAGCACCATGTCGCGTGGTGGGAATGCGAGGAATTGTTCTTCAATCAGCCACTGTACGTTCTGCCGGATCCGATACACTCAACATCAGAGCATCGATTCTTTGCGTTGGGAGTGACCAATGGCGGTCGTCTGCTCTTCATTGTGTTCACGCAACGGACGAAGAAAGTACGGGTCATTTCAGCGCGGGATATGAGCAAGAAAGAAAGGATGGTCTACATTGAAAAAGCACAAAAAGATGCGTCAACTTAAGACGGAAACGGACGTCCAGGATTTTTGGGCAACGGCGGATTCCAGTACGTTATTGGACTGGTCAAAGGCTCCGGTCTCCTTTTTCCCTCAGCTGAAACCGTCATCAAAGACGATCTCGATACGATTACCGGAATCGCTGCTTGAAACGATCAAAGTCCTGGCCAACCGTCAGGATATTCCGTATCAATCCATGCTGAAGATCCTGCTGGCGGAAAAGGTTCAGGAATCGTTCGGCATGAAAAAGAAAAAGGGCAGAGCTGCGTGATTAAGTCTTTGAGCAATTCTATTCTCTAACTCACTGTCTATGATTCCCACTATCTTGGAACCGTAGACCCTCCCGCCGGCACAAGCGGGTATTATAACCACAAGGCGGCACACTTCCTTCTTCGTTCCATCCTACGCTGTCAGGCCTGCTTCCGCTCCACCCTTCCCGGTCTGTGATGTTGTTCCGCTCCATTTCACTTCATCACTATGCACGAAGACCTTCTGCGTCACATCTGGTCCCGGCAGCTATTCAACACCCGCCGGGCCGTCACGTCGGACGGACGGACCGTCCGCATCATCGATCCCGGTACGCTTTCGCGTCAGAGCGGACCGGACTTTCGGAACGCCCGCGTGGAGATCGGCGGGGTCCTCTACGCTGGCGATATCGAATTCCACCGGGATATCGGTGATTGGGAACTGCATGCCCATCAGGATGATCCGGCGTTCAATACGGTCATCCTGCATGTGACCATCCGCGGCGATGCGCGGAGCATCACTACCGAGAGCGGACGGAACATTCCGACGCTCATACTGGAACCGTTCCTGACCGCGTCCGTGCAGACCATTGCGGACCATCTGGCGCGGGAGGAATACGATTCGCGCCACCGGAAGCTGGCATGCGCAGAACGGAATGACGGCATCGGGGCGGTATTGCTGACCGACTGGATCCGGAAACTCTATCGTGAGAGGGTGCTGGAGAAAGTGACACGCATGCATTCACGGTTGGACAGCATCGTCACCGAACTGCAGCGGACGGTCGGCGAACCGGGAACGCCGTACGATGCGATGACCGAACCGTTCCCTCCGCTCGGCGGTGCGCTCAGCCGCGAACAGTACCAGCGGCGCGATGCATGGGAGCAATTGCTGTTCGAAGAGGTGATGGACTGTCTGGGATACTCCAACAACCGTGAACCGATGAAGCAGCTGGCGGAACGGATGCCGCTGCACCGCATCGGTACGATGGTCGGTGCGGGCGGACCGGAACCCACCTCCACCCTGACCGCGATGCATATCGAAGCGGCGCTCTTCAAAGCGTCGGGACTGCTGCCGGCGATGGAAGAAGTGACCGACACCGATACCAAAGTGTATCTGCACGCCGTGCTCACCGCATGGCGCGAGCTGCCGCATGCGTTCCCGCTGCACCCCATCCACGCTGCGGAATGGAACTTCTCCCCGACCCGTCCTGCAAATTTCCCGACCATCCGCATCGCCGCTGCCGGTGTGATCGCACTGAACATCCTCCGCCATTCCCTGTTCCGCGCGTTCATCACTGAGATCCAGGGGAACTACTCCTCCGCGCAGACGAAGATCGAACGGCTGGCGTCGATGCTGCAGTGCGGTGAGCATCCGTACTGGTCGTATCATTACGCATTCGGAGAAACGGGAGGCGTTCGTCACGCCGTATTGGGACGGGCACGCATCAACGACATCATCGTTAATGCGGTCGTGCCGTTCGTTTGTCTCTATGCAACGCTGTTCCGGGACGAGCATCTCGCCTCGCAGTGCTTGAATCTTGCGTCAGAACTCCCGTTATTGGATGACAACGGCATCCTCCGCACGATGCGCTCACAGCTCATCAAGGCGTCGATGCCGCTCTCCTTTGCGTATCAGCAGCAGGGACTCATCCAACTCTATAAGACATACTGCGCTGCCGGACGATGTCCGGAATGCGCAGTGGGAACACGGGTATTCGATCTATGAACTGGCTTCACTCCATCGACGTTGAACTGCAGCGGATCCATCCCGGCGACAATCCCGGACGGACGAGGACCGTTGCGCGGCGCATTGCCGGCATTGCGCTGCAGCATCACTACGGTCTTGCCGAAGGTGATTTCCTTGCCGTGCTGAAGCGATGCATGGATGACGGAACGCTGCCGGAAGAGGTCCGCTCCGCCGCCGCCAAACTTTCCGCCCGTCTCGATGCATCGTTCCGCTCGCCGTCCTCCGATCCTGTCGGTGATGCGATGACCATTGTGTCGTTCGTGCGCTCCGCTGCCGGAACGGTGTGACCCGGTTCCCTCTTCTTTCGCCTTCTCCGTTTTTTCCGTATCTTGTGCAGTGAATTCCGAAAGACCATATCGCGTCCTGCTCTATTATAAATTCGTCCCGCTCCCCGCTTTCGCACTCTTCGCACAACATCATCATCACTTGTGTCACCTGCTGGGACTTCGCGGCCGCATTCTGATCTCTCCGGAAGGGATCAACGGGACCGTTTCCGGCACCACTGAACAGACCGAATGCTACAAGACCACCATGGGAATGGATGAACGGTTTGCGGACATGGTGTTCAAGACCGACGAAACGGACAGTCACGTGTTCGACGGTCTGTATGTGCGTGTAAAGGAAGAACTCGTTACCTTCCGTACCGGCGAGAATGGAAGTCCGTTGAAACAGACCGGCACCTACCTCTCTCCCGAAGAATGGTACGAAGCAATGCAGCGCGACGATGTGATCATTCTGGACGGGCGGACCGATTATGAGTACGATCTCGGCCACTTCCGGAATGCCATCCGTCCGCCGGTCCGTTCGTTCCGCGATTTCCCGCAGTGGATCCGCGAGAATCTCGGCGACAAAAAGGATAAGACCATCCTGACATATTGTACCGGCGGTGTGCGGTGCGAGAAACTGACCGCGTTCATGATGAGTGAGGGATTCGGGAACGTTGCGCAGCTGCACGGCGGCATCGTCACCTACGGCAAGGATGAAACGGTGCGGGGAAAATTGTGGGACGGACTCTGTTACGTGTTCGACCAGCGCATCGCCGTGCCGATCAATCACACCGAAGAGTATCGTCCCATCTCCGTCTGCCTGCACTGCGGCGCCCCATGCGACCGGTATGTGAACTGCGCCAATCTGGACTGCCATAAGCAGCATTTTTCCTGTGAACCGTGCGAACAAAAGCACCGCCGCTCCTGCAGCGATGCGTGCGCCGCCGCTTCGCGCCACGAAATTCCCTTACCGATATGATCCAGCGTACTATCCCCAATCCGTACCAAAGCATGTACCGCACGCTCATCGCCGCAGCATTCCTGATGAACATCCCGGCGGTGATAATGATGATGTCCGGCAAATCCTCGATGACCTCCATGTTCGGATTCGTCCAGTTCGTGATGTTCGGTGCCGGCGTCGGACTGCTCGTGCACGGTAAAAGCATCGTCCGCTCCATCCTGCATTTGCTGAACGGTCCGATGCTGCTCGAATGGAGCTATGAAACAACACAGTGGAAGGGATTTGCGGAGTCGGAGTTCCGTCAGCG
>JAVBYA010000432.1 GCA_030824295.1 Bacteroidota bacterium | reverse complement strand
CCGTTCCTCGTCCCGCAGCCGTTCCATCTTGGTCTTCCTCCCTTTCTTATGCGGAAGGAAACCGGCGAAGATGAATTCATGGGTCGGCATGCCGCTGGCGACGAGCGCCGGCACGAATGCCGTCGGGCCCGGCAGCGGTACGATGAGGATCCCGTTCTCGATGGCAGCGGTGATGATGGAGTGCGCCGGATCGGAGATGCCGGGTGTTCCGGCATCCGAAACGAGCGCAACGGAATCGCCGTTGAGCAGCCGCTGGATGATCTGCGGTACACGGACCGCTTCGTTCTGGGAATAGAAACTGAGGAGGGGCTTTTGAATATTGTAATGGTCAAGCAGGAATTTCGTTGTCCGGGTATCTTCGGCGGCGATGATGGTCACGTCCTTCAGCACGCGGAGCGCACGCAGCGTGATATCCTCCAGATTGCCGATGGGAGTCGGTACCACGTACAATGTCCCTCCGACGATCTCTTCGCTCATCACACACCCCAATCCCGTACATAGCGGAAATCGATGTTCACCGTCCGGTGCGATATCTTGGCGATCAGCGGCGGCCGGCGTTTGAACTGGTTCACCCGGACCTTCGTCCGGACCGATTCGACGAAGGACTTCGGGAACCCCATCTGCAGCAGTTCTTCGTCCGTCCTCCGTTCATCCACCATGGCATACAGCAGTTTGTCCGCCATGGCATAGCTGAAGCCCAATTCCGCTTCGTCCGTTTGACCTTCCCACAGATCGGCGGTCGGTTTCTTGGTGATGATCTGTTTGGGGACCCCGAGTTCCTCTGCCAACGCCCAGACGTGCGTTTTATAGAGGTCCCCGAGCGGATTGATGGCGCACGCCATATCACCGAAAAGGGTCCCGTACCCCAGCATCGATTCCGTCTTGTTCGACGTGCCGATGACCAAAGCCCTCTCACGCTGCGATATATCATAGAGGACGATCATCCGCTGCCGCGCCATGATGTTCCCCTTCCGGAGGTTCTCCTTGATCTTCTGCGCTGTGAACAGCGGTTCGACCATCGACGTGATCTCAACGACCTCGCTGCGCACCTTTAATGCATCGACGACCTTTTCTGCATCGGAGAGACTTGCCGGACTGCTCGTACGGTACGGCATCATCACTGCCGTGACGTTCTTCGATCCCAGCGCTTCGGCAGCAAGATACGCGGCAACGGCGGAATCGATCCCGCCGGAGAGTCCGAGCACCGCTTTCGAAAAGCCGGCGTTCTTCACTTCATCCGCGACGAACTGCACGAGCATGGAACGGACGGTGCGCATGTTCAGCGCCAGCGGATCGGTGATATGGTCGTTGGTAGATTCCATGGTATAATTCAATGAGAGCGGGGACCGATCACCGGTCACCGCTCTCTGTTCTTGCAATTATAATTCTCCGACGCTCAGTTCTTTGAGCGCTTTGCCGATGATGCCGAGCCCTTCATTCAACTCTTCCTGCTTGATGTTCAGAGGAGTACGGAACCGGATGGAACGGTCACCGCATCCGATCAGGATGAGTCCTTCTTCGTACGCTTTATCGATCAGCTGATTCCGGTTCTGTGCCGAATCCAGATCGAACGCGCACATGAGACCGCGGCCGCGCGGATTCGTGACCAGCTTCGGGAATTCCTGGGTCATGCCCTGGATCTTGCCGAGCAGATAGTCCCCCTGCACGCGGGCGTTCTCGATGAGATTGTCCTCGTGGATCACCTCGAAGATACGCTTCGACCGGACCATATCCACAAGATTGCCCCCGAACGTGGAGTTGATGCGGCTTGCTTTCTTGAACACATTCTCGAGGATATCGTCGATGCGTGTGCTTGCCATGAATCCGCAGATGTGCGTCTTCTTGCCGAAGGACATCAGGTCCGGCTTCACGAAATATTCATGTGCCCACATCTTCCCGGTGAGACCGACACCCGACTGTACTTCGTCGAAGATGAGCAGGATCTCGCTCTCATCGCAGATCGTACGGAGCGCCTGCAGGAATTCGGGACGGAAGTGATTGTCCCCTCCCTCCGCCTGGATCGGTTCGATGAGGATCGCTGCAATGTCATCCGGATTGTTGATGATCGCTTCCTTCACCTGACGAAGCGCTGTCTGTTCCTCTTCGATCACCTGCTTGATGTTCTCTTCGGTCTGAGGGAACTTCATCGCCGGATTGTGAATACGCGGCCACTTGAATTTCGGGAAGTAGTTCGTCTTGGTCGGATCGGTGTTCGTCAGTGCCATCGTGTAGCCGCTCCGTCCATGGAACGAATGACGGAAGTGGATGATCTGATGCCCCTTCTCCGTGGTGTATCCTTTCGCGAAGTTCTTCCGGACCTTCCAATCGAATGCCGCCTTCATCGCATTCTCATTCGCCAACGCGCCACCGTCAATGAAGAACGCATACGGCAGATAGTCCGGCTGTGCCAGTTGACCGAATGTTTCGACGAATTCCGCCATCTCGACCGAATAGACGTCCGAATTGGACGGCTTGTTGACCGCCACATACGCGAGTTTCTCCATGAACTCGGGCGTGGTCAATTTGGGGTGGTTCATGCCAAGTGCGGAGGAACCGAAGAATGAGAAGAAATCCAGGAACCGTTTTCCGTAACGGGAGTCGTAGATATAGGCTCCCTGACTCTTCTTCAGGTCGATGACCATATCGAACCCATCCGCGAGCATATGGCGCGAGAGGGTCTTATGGACATCGGTGGCGGCAATGGAAACAGGGGTGAACGGACGTGCGGAATTGGATGCAGCTGCAGACATGGATGTCTCCTTTCATACTTTGAGGTCAACGGGAAATTGATTATAAAAAGTATGAGGAGATTCAGAAGAATTCTTGATGCTCGTACATTGACACGATGTACGGACGGCCATCGATCCCTTTCAGATACTTGAATTTTGTTCTACGCTGATGCATGGGAAGATATGAATATCCCGCCGGCAGTCTCCCGCCGGCGGGATCGTGGTCAAAAGGTCAATAATTATCGATCTGTGCGCGCTGCAGCTTGCCGGAATAGTCCACATAGACCGCTTTCCATTCCGTATAGAAGTCATATACCGTCCATCCACCCTCACGATGACCGTTTCCGGTCTTCTTCACTCCGCCGAACGGCAGATGCGCTTCTGCGCCGATCGTTGCTGCGTTAATATAGGTAATTCCGGCCTGAATGTCACGCACCGCCGTAAAGGCCTTGTTGACATCCGTCGTGAAGATGGAGGAGGAAAGGCCGTATTCCGTGTTGTTGAGGATGCGGATCGATTCCTCGAAGTCCTTCGCCCGGATCACCGACAGCACCGGTCCGAAGATCTCCTCTTTTGCCAGACGCATCTCCGGTGTGACATCCCCGAAGATCGTCGGCTGATGGAACCAACCCTTTGCCAAAGCTCCTTCGGTGGCGAAATTGCCGCCGGCAAGGAGTTTCGCCCCTTCGTTCTTCCCGATCTGGACATATTCCTGCACGCTCTTCCGCTGGCCTTCGTTCACGCACGGTCCGACCTGCGAATCCGGCAGCAGTCCGTCGCCGAGTTTCAGTTTGTTCGTCCGGTCCACCAGCATCGCGATGAACTTGTCATAGATCTTCTCTTCCAGGATGAGCCGGCTGGTCGCCGTGCAGCGCTGTCCGGTCGTACCGAACGCACCCCACAGGACCGCTTCCAGCGCCAGGTCCAGATCCGCATCGGCCAGAACGATCTGCGCGTTCTTTCCGCCGAGTTCCAGCGAGACGCGTTTCAGGGTCTCGGACGAATCGCGGGAGATCTGCTTCCCGACGCCGGTCGAACCGGTGAACGAGATCAGGTCGACATCCGGATGCGACGTGATCGCATTCCCGACCTCACTGCCGCCGCCGTGGACGATGTTCACGACACCTTCCGGAAGACCAGCTTCCATCATGATCTCCACCAGCATCGCTGCGGTCTTCGGTGTGTCCGTCGCCGGTTTGAAGACGCAGGTATTGCCGGAGAGGATCGCCGGGAACATCTTCCAGGTGGGGATCGCCATCGGGAAGTTCCACGGAGTGATGATACCTGCCACGCCGATCGGAACACGCATCGCCATGGCGAACTTGTTCGGAAGTTCGGACGGTACGGTATGTCCGAACAGACGGCGTCCTTCGGTCGCTGCATAGTATGCAGTGTCGATACCTTCCTGAACATCACCGCGGGTCTCCGCCAGCACTTTCCCCATCTCGCGAGTCATTTCCCGGGAGATCTCTTCTTTCCGTTTCACCAGCAGGTCACCGATGGTGCGCATGATGTCGCCGCGTTTCGGAGCCGGGACGAGACGCCATTTTTCGAATGCGGCGCGGGCGGCCTTGACGGCAGCATCCACATCCTCTTTCCCGGATTTCGGGAAGATACCGACCACTTCTTCCCAATTGGCGGGATTGCGGTTCTCGAAGGTGCGGCCGGAAACGGCATCGACCCATTTCCCATTGATGAGGTTCTGAAATTTTTGTGCCATGGTGATTTCCTTTATTTGAGTGTTAATCCAATCCGACTCTTCGGAAGATATAGTCGACATTTTGTAAACTTTTTGCTGGATCGAACGCTTCGTCCAGATCCGCAGCTGTAAGTACTGCAGCGACCTCCGGATCGGCAGCGAGCATCTCTTTGAAATTCTTTTTGGAGCGCCACACATCCATCGCTGTCCGCTGCACGATGCGGTACGCATCCTCCCGCTTCATCCCTTTCCTGGTCAGTGCCAGCAGTACCGGCTGCGAATAGAGCAAGCCGTGTGTGATCTCCATGTTCGCCCGCATATTCTCGGGATAGACGATGAGCTTGTCGATGATACCGGTGAACTTCGCCAGCATGTGATCCAGCAGGATGCACGAATCGGGGACAATGACACGTTCCACCGATGAGTGCGAGATATCCCGCTCATGCCACAGCGCCACATTCTCCAGCGCCGCCTGCGCATTGCTGCGCAATAATCGTGCGAGACCGGAGATCTGTTCACAGGTGATCGGGTTCCGCTTGTGCGGCATGGCGGACGAGCCCTTCTGTTTCTCGGAGAAGTATTCCTCCGCTTCGAGCACTTCGGTCCGCTGCAGATGGCGGATCTCGGTGGCGAACTTGTCCAGTGAACTTCCAATTACGGCCAGCGTGGTGAGGAACTCTGCATGCCGGTCCCTTTGGATGACCTGCGTGGAGACCGGTGCCGGACGGAGTCCGAGTTTCCCGCACACATACTCTTCCACTTCCGGATTGAGATGTGCGAATGTACCGACCGCTCCGGAGATCTGTCCGACGGAGATGGTATCGATAGCGGACTGCAGCCGTTTGATATTGCGGCGCGTCTCGTCGAACCAGAGTGCCAGTTTCAGACCGAAGGTGGTCGGCTCGGCATGGATACCGTGCGAGCGCCCGATCATCACTGTCATTTTGAATTCTTTCGCCCTGCGTTCCAGCACATCCCGCAGTGCGGTCAGCCCATGCATCAGTAATCCGCCCGCCTGTTTCATCTGCACGGAGATCGCCGTATCCACTACATCGGACGATGTCATACCGAGATGGATGAAGCGCGATTCCGGACCGACGAACTCGCCGACACTCGTCAGGAAGGCAATGATGTCGTGTTTCACTTCCGCTTCGATCTGATTGATGCGTTCCACATCGAATTTCGCTTTGGCGCGGATCGCTGCCGGTGCATCGGCGGGAATGGCTCCCAGTTGTGCCTGCGCTTCGCAGGCAAGGATCTCGATCTCCAGCCAGATGTTATAGCGGTTCTCGTCGGTGAAAATGCTGCCCATCTCCGGGCGTGTATATCGTGCGATCATTTAGCTTTGCTTCTCCAATAGCAGTTCTATGGTGACGATCTTCTTGTCCCTGTACACTTTCACTTTCCACGTATCCCCTGCGCGGCTCTCCTGCATGACGCTCATCATATTGTCCGTCGTGATGATGCGCTCGCCGTTGATCTCCACGATGATATCCGCGATCAGGATCCCGGCGCGGTCCGCCGGACTGTTCTTCTGGATATCACTGACGATCACTCCCTGCGCCTGCTTCAGTCCGAAATACCGTGCGATCTGCGTATCCACCGGGCGGACATCGATGCCGGTCCAGAAATTCCGTTCCACTTTCCCTTTTTGCTGCAGTTCGTCCACGATGGTCTTCACGCGGTTGATGGGAAGCGCGAATCCGTAACCGATATATGCCTGACTCACACCGCCGGTGTAGATCAGCGTATTGATGCCGATGACCTCGCCGACACTGTTCACGAGCGGCCCGCCGCTGTTGCCGGAGTTGATCACCGCATCGGTCTGGATCAGTCCGCGGTACGATCTGTTGCTCTCCACGCTCAGGTTCATCCCTTTCGCACTCACCACACCGACGGTAACGATCGGCTTGTCGATGTTGTCGAACAGGCCGAACGGATTCCCGAGCGCGATCACCCATTCGCCGATGAGCACATCGTCGGAATTCCCGAGTTTCACATACGGGAAGCTCTCCCCTTTCTCCGGTGTGAGCTTCAGCAGACAGATGTCCGTGACGAGATCGGTGCCGATAATGGCCGCCTGATACTTCTTCCCGTTGGTCAGCGTCACCGTGATCTGCTTCGCATTCCCCGCCACATGGTCATTGGTGATCACATACCCGTCCGGCGAGATGATGAAACCGGAACCGAGTCCTTTCACTTCCTGCTTATAATTCCTGTTGCCGAAGAACTGATTGAAGAACGGATCGTTCCCGAAGAAGTTCGCGAACGGGTCACGGTATTCACGCACTTCGATCACATTGATCCCCACCACTGCGGCGCTCACGGCATCCACGGTGCGGGTGATGGCATTCTGCCGTGACCGGCTGATCTCATCATTGACCGTTTGCCCGAACAGTGCGGCAGCGGCAAGAAGCGACAGCACGAATATTCTAATCGTTCTTTGATTCATAGTATTCTTTGATCGGTTCGATATGACGGGAGAGACAGACGGCAACGATCAGACTTCCCGCAGTGAAGAATTCAGAGGGCGTGAAATAGTCCGGAATGACCGCGGACAGCCAATGCTCCGGAAGCAGCCACATCGTCAGCGGTAAACCAACAAGTGCGATCACGCTGGATGCATGCACATTCTTGGTGAAACGTTCGGATCCAAAATAGAGGGCAAGCCACACAAAGACGAACGGCCAGCTGGTAACGAAGAGCGAACCGGCCCCTGTTGCCAATCCCCTGCCGCCGTGGAACTTCAGCCATACCGGGTAACAATGACCGAGGACCGTCCCGAACATCGCCGCTGAGACTGCCGCCGAACTGCTGCCGAAGATCAACTGTGCTATGATGACTGCAAGAATGCCTTTCAGCAGGTCTCCGAGCGTGACAACCACTCCGATCCACTTCTTTCCTGTCACTTCCAATGCATTTCTGCCGCCGACATTACCGCTTCCGGCTTTGCGGATATCCACATCGGAAGTGCGTTTCACGACAAGATAAGCGGTGGGTATGGAACCGATGATGTAGCTGATGATGAGGGAATAGATATATTCGGGCAATTGGCCTCGCTTTCTTTTGGACAATTTACGAAAACAGAGAGGGTAAGTCAACGAGGGAAATAGCCGTAACTTATTGTGAATTGTGCAATTGGAACGGTCCCTTTCTTGATTCTCCCTGCCAAAAAAACTATATTGAAAAAAACAGGATACCATGCCGAAAGACCTTTCCAAAGTCACCTTCTATAATAACATCCTCGAGACGATCGGCAATACACCGCTGATCAAACTCAACAAGATCAATAAAGGACTAAAACCTCACATATTCGTGAAGGTGGAATCCTTCAATCCCGGTGGGTCGGTAAAGGACCGGATCGGACTGGAGATCATCGAGGATGCAGAGCGGACCGGACGTATCAAACCGGGAGGAACGATCGTAGAATCGACCTCCGGGAATACCGGTATGGGGCTGGCACTTGCTGCGGCTGTGAAAGGATATAAGACCGTCTTCACCATGCCGGATAAGATGAGCATGGAGAAGATCAGCAATCTCCGCGCATTCGGCTCCGAAGTGATCGTCACCCCCACTGCCGTCCCCCACGAATCCCCGGAAAGCTATACGG
>JAVBYA010000077.1 GCA_030824295.1 Bacteroidota bacterium | reverse complement strand
CTCCTCACGACCGAAGCGACCATCGTTGAGAAACCGGAAGAGAAGAAGTCTGCACCCGCTATGCCTCCGGGCGGCGGCATGGGCGACATGTATTGATCCGTCACCCGTCCGGTCCACACGAACGGACAGCACAAGAACCATCAACCCCCGGTCACAACACTTGGCCGGGGGTTTTTTATTCTTTATATTGGAGAAATTGAAAGGCACACCTATGGCATTCTCCGATTCCCTCCCGCAGATCCAGCAGAAATTGAAGGACTATCAGCTCGACGGCTGGCTCCTCTATAATTTCCGCGGCGTCAACCCCTTCGCATCCAAGATCCTGGACATGACATCCGGGAAGCTCTCCTCCCGACGGTATTTCTACTACATTCCTGCTTCCGGAGCACCGCAGAAACTGGTGCACAGCATCGAACAATTCGATCTGGACCATCTTCCGGGAGAGAAGACGGTCTATAACCAGTGGACCACGCTGCATACCGGGGTGAAGAAACTGTTGGCCGGTGCGAAACGTGTCTGCATGGAATATTCCCCGAACAACGACATCCCGTATCTCTCCAAAGTGGATGCGGGGACCCTCGAGTTCATCCGTACATTCGGCGTGGATGTCGTCTCTTCCGGGGATATCGTCCAGTTCTTTGAGGCACGGTGGAGCGATCAGCAGTACGCGGATGCCCAGACCACAGCGAACATCCTGCTGCGGACCATCGACAAGGCATTCGGATTCATCGGGGAACGGCTCCGCAGCGGTGCGCGGGTGACCGAATACGACGTGCAGCAGCTCATCATGAAAGAATTCGATGCACATCAGCTGACCACCTACGCGCCGGCCAACTGCTCCGTGAACGGGAACGGCGCCAACCCTCACTACGACCCGAGCGCGGCACAGAGTGCCGAGATACGGAAAGGGGACCATATCCTGATCGATTGGTGGGCGAAGATGAAGAAACCGGGAGCGGTCTACGCGGATTTCACCTGGGTCGGCTTTGCAGGGACCGATATCCCGAAGAAGTATCAGGAGGTGTTCGATATCGTCAAAGGTTCACGGGATGCGGCTGTGGAGTTTCTGAGAAAGGAATTCGCCGCCGGACGGAGGGTACGGGGCTGCGATGTGGATGATGTGACCAGGCGGTACATCGAAGAGCGGGGATACGGACAGTATTTCGTCCACCGGACCGGGCATAATATCGGCGAAGAGGTCCATGGCAACGGAGCGCACATCGACAACTTCGAAACGATGGATGTGCGTGAGATCATTCCGGAGACCTGTTTCTCCATCGAGCCGGGCATCTATCTGCCGGGAGAGTTCGGCATCCGGCTGGAGATCGATGTGTACATCTCCAAATCGAAAGAGGTCGTCCTTCTCGGGGACCGCATCCAGGAGAGGATCGTTACGATCGACTGCTGATCACATCGGCATGACGGTACAAAAAAAAGGTCAACAGTGTGCTGTTGACCTTTTTTCATTACACCCGGTTCTTATGCTTCAATACCCTCATCCAATGGACGATCTGTTTCTTCACTTCGTTCGGCGCAGTACTGCCGGACGACCTCTTGTGCTCGATGGAATTCTGCGGGTCCAGTAAGCGGAAGACATCCTCTGAGAACTTCGGGGAGAACTTGTGAAGGTCTTTCAGCGTCAGACCGGAGAGGGGGAGAGAGCGTTCGATGCAGTATCCGACGATCCGGCCGGTGATGGAATGGGCATCACGGAACGGGACCCCCATCTTCACCAAGTAATCCGCGATCTCGGTTGCCGTCAGGAAATCGTTCTTCAGTTCCTCTTCGAACCGTTCCCGGTCGAATTTCGTGTGGATGAACACATGCGTCATGATAAAGACGCATTCCCGTGTGGTATTCACCGCATCGAACAGCGGCTGCTTATCCTCCTGCATATCACGGTTATAGGCGAGCGGTAATCCCTTCATCAGCGTCAGGATGTTCATCAGGTCCCCGTACACGCGGCCCACTTTGCCGCGGGTCAGTTCCGCCATATCCGGGTTCTTCTTCTGCGGCATGATGCTGCTGCCGGTCGTATAGGCATCGTCCGTCCGGGCGAAGTCGAATTCCTGCGATGACCAGAGCACGAGTTCCTCGGCCATACGGCTGAGATGCATCATGATGCCGCTGCAGACCGCGGTGAATTCTATGATGTAGTCACGGTCGGATACTGCATCGATGCTGTTCTCCAGGACGGAATCGAATCCAAGTTTGCGGGCGACCATGGCGCGGTCGATGGGGAACGAGGTGCCGGCCATCGCTGCCGCGCCGAGCGGCAGACGGTTGACCCGCTTGTAACAGTCCGTCAGCCGTTCATGGTCCCGCTCCAGCATGGAGACATACGCCAGCAGGTGATGGGAGAGGAAGACCGGCTGGGCACGCTGCAGGTGCGTGTAGCCCGGCATGATGGTGCCGAAATATTTCTCGGATTTATAGAGCAGCACCCGCTGGAACTGCGTCAGCAGTTTCTTCAGTTCGGTGATGGCGCCCCGCAGATAGAGCCGTTCGTCGAGCGCCACCTGGTCGTTCCTGCTCCGGCCCGTATGAAGTTTACCCCCCATCGCTCCCACCTTTTGGATGAGCCGCTGTTCGATGGCCATGTGGATGTCCTCTTTCTCCCACGACAAGCTCAGCGTTCCGGCTTCGATCTCCGCCAGGATCTCTTTCAATCCTTTCCGGATGCGCCGTGCTTCCTCGGCGGTGATGATGCGGCAGGAAGCGAGCATCTCCACATGGGCGATGCTGCCGCGGATATCCTCCTGATAGAGGGTCTTATCCAGGTCGATGGAGGAAGAGAAGCGCAGTGCGGCTTCGGACAGAGCGGCTTTGAAGCGCCCGCCCCAAAGGGAAGAGGAATGTGCCATGATATCTCCGTAGTATTGCGTTCCGGCGGCCGACAACGGCCGTAGTGGACATAATATACAAAAAAAAACCTGACCGGACGGCCAGGTTTTTCAGGTCAAAGGACCTTGCTGTTACTCGCGCACCACCCATACTTTCACCTTGGCGGTGACTTTGGAGTGGAGCTTCACCGGGACCTCGAAGATGCCGAGTGTCTTGATCGGCTCTTCCAGTTCGATGATACGCTTATCGATGGTATAGCCTTTCTCGGTGAGGGAATCCGCGATCATCTGCGATGTGACTGCGCCGAACAACTTATCGTCTTCGCCGAC
This sequence comes from Bacteroidota bacterium, assembly GCA_030824295.1. Lineage (GTDB taxonomy): Bacteria > Bacteroidota > Ignavibacteria > UBA10030 > UBA8401 > UBA8401. The sequence continues at coordinate 4,895 of JAVBYA010000077.1, read as the reverse complement.
CTTCATGGTGATGGTCAGCGAGACGCTGGCGAGCTGTGCCGACAGTTTCTCGGAATCCTGAACGACCTTTTCCTCTTTGCGGGCGAGGGATTTCTTCTCCTGCTCGAGGGCTTTCAAATTCCCTTCGGTCGCACGGAAGGCGATGCTGCGCGGGATCAGATAGTTCCGCGCGAAGCCGTCCTTCACATCGACAACATCGCCGATGGTACCGAGGGTGTTGTAATTTTGACGTAGAATGACTTTCATATGCTCAGACCTCTTTCAATTACTTAATGGCTTCGGAAGTGAAGGGAAGGAGCGCGATGTGGCGCGCGCGTTTGATTGCCTGCACGAGCTGGCGCTGGTATTTCGCGCTGGTTCCCGTGATGCGCTTGGGGATGATCTTCCCCTGTTCATTGATGAACTTGCGCAGCAGCTTCTCATCCTTGAAATCGATGTAGATGGTGCCGGCTGCCGTGAAACGGCATGTGCGCTTCTTCTTCTGTGCATCCTTGCGGCCGTCGCGGCGGTTGTCGCGGTTGCCGTCACGGCGGAATCCGCCGCCATCGCGGCTGTTGCTGCTGCTGAATGATGAACGCTCTCTCATGCTGTTGCTCCTTTTCCGGCAGTTTTGCCTGCTTCTTGTGCCGCTGCTTTTGCTGCTTCTTCTGCAGCAACCGCTTCGCTGATCGGGGTCTTCTGGCCGACTTCGCGGGCTTTCAGTGCTTTCTTGTTCAGTTCAACGGTGAGGAACCGGATGACATTCTCGTTCAGCAGGTACACGCGTTCCAGCTTGGCGATGATGTCGCCGGGAGCTTTGAACTCATACAGAACGTAGAAGCCGTTGTTCTTCTTCTTGATAGGGTACGCGAGACGGCGGCGTCCCCATTTTTCCAGGGCGCGCAGTTCGCCTGCGTTCTTGGTGATGAAGTCCTTTATCTTCTCGATCTCCGCTTCGATCTGAGCATCCTCGAGCGTCGCATTGATGATGATAATGGACTCATAGATCTTCGGTTGGTGTTGCATGAACATCCTCCTATGGACATATGACCCCATCGCATACTGAGTGTAAGGATGGAGTAGGGTTTAGGTGTCAGTTTTTTCCGGGGAAAAACTCATTCCGCAGATGCGGAACTGAAAAAATTTCTGTTATACCGGCTCATTGCTGTGCCGATCCCCGATACTGCCCACAAACAGCATGCATCCTGTGCATGGGTGAGCAAACGGGGGAGGAGCTTCTCTTCGTCCGGATCGAAACGGGATAAGACATAATCCGCCATCGATCCGTGTGTGTGCACCGCCGGCATGGTCGAACCGCCGACGCCGATCCGCAGCCGGGGAACTTCGCTGGTCTGCAGACAGCCGATGATGGACGCAAGACCGTTATGGCCTCCATCACTGCCGTGCGGCCGGAGCCGCAGTGTTCCGAACGGGATCTGAAAATCGTCATAGACGATGAGCGTATCGCCGACCGGAACATCGAACCGCTGCAGGAATTCGCGGACCGCTTCACCGCTGTCATTCATATACGTCATCGGCATCAGCAGAGCGAACTCCTGACCTTCTGCTGTGCAGCGGTAACTTTCATACAGTTCCGAATGATGGAGGCGGACCGCCGAATGTGCGGCGATGAACGCGTCCGCCAGTTGGAAACCGATATTGTGCCGGGTCCGTTCGTAGCGGGGACCGGGGTTTCCCAATCCAACGATGCATTTCACGGAGAAACTCCGTTGTCAAAGAACGAATGGAGCACTTACTTCTTGGCCGGAGCCGCTGCTTCGCCTTCAGCAGGCTTCTTCCCCTTGGTGATGACTTCCGGTTCCGCTGCTGCTGCCGCTGCATCCGGTGCTGCACCCGCCACGGCACCCTCTTCCTTGATGACCGTCGGAGGCACGACCGAGACCACCGAAGCGGACTCGTTGTCGAGGATCGTCACGTTCTCGATCTTGATGTCGCGGACGTGGATGGAGTCGTTCATTCCGAGTTCTGCCACGTTCAGTTCGATATGTTCCGGGATATGCTTCGGCAGACAGGAGACGCGAACTTTGTGCATGATGAACTGGAGCAAGCCGCCGTCCTTCACGCCCTTCGGGCTTCCGATGAGCACCACCGGCACCTGCACCATCAGTTCTTCATTCTCTTTCACGCCCTGCAGGTCGAAATGGACCGGACGGTCGGTGATGGGATCGAACTGCACTTCGCGCAGAACACAGGTCTTGGAGACACCGTTGTCCAGCTTCAGATTGATCAAATGCGTATTGGTGGTATAGATCAGCGGCTTCATGGCAAGCGGCGTCGCTGAGATGTTGATGTTCTCTTCACCGCGGGAATAGTAGATCCCGGGGATCTTGTCTTCGGAACGAAGGCGGTGTGCGGCCTTGCCGGTTTCCGTGCGCACGAGCGCGTTCAATACTACTTCTGACATTGTCTCTTTCTCCTTGCTGGAACGGTTGATTAATGAATGATCTACACTTTGTCTTTATCGATGTCGAACAGTGAACTGATCGACTTATTATGGAAGCAGCGTTCGATCGCTTCCGAGAATACCTGCGCAACGGACAGCACTTCGATCTTCGAGGATTCCACCTTGAGCGGGATGGTATCACACACGATGATCTTTTCCACTTCGCTCGCATTGATCCGCTCGAGCGCTTTTCCGGACAGCAGGGGATGGGTGCACGCGCCGTAGACCGTCCGCGCTCCTGCTTTCTTCAACGCTGAGACCGCATTGGTGAAGGTCCCGGCGGTATCGATCAGATCGTCCACGATCAGCACATTCCGGCCATCCACATCGCCGACGATATTCATCACTTCCACGACATTCGGAGCAGGGCGGCGTTTATCGATCAGCACCAGGTCCGCTTCAAGACGCTTCGCATATGCCCTTGCCATTTTGATGCCGCCGACGTCCGGCGACACAACGGTCAGGTCCGGGATCTTTTGCTTCCGCAGATGTTCCACCAGGACCACGGACGAGTACAAATGGTCCACCGGAATATCGAAGAATCCCTGGATCTGCGGTGCATGCAGGTCCATACATACGACGCGGTCAGCTCCGGACTTGGTGATGAGATTCGCCACCAGTTTCGAAGTGATCGCAACGCGGGGCTGGTCCTTACGGTCCTGCCGCGCATAACCAAAATACGGGATCACCACGGTCACTTTGCGCGCAGAAGCGCGCTTCGCCGCATCGACCATGATGAGCAATTCCATCAGGTTGTCTGCCGGCGGCACGGTGGTCTGGATGATGAACACATCCGCACCGCGCACATTGTCAATGAACTTCACCCAGATCTCGCCATCGCTGAAATTCTGCAGCTCGATCTTCCCGAGCGGTTCGCCCAAATAGTGTGCGATTCTTTCAGCCAACTGACGGTTCGACCGTCCAGAGAACAATTTTAATTGCGGCATACGATTCCGGCAATGCGACCGATGGGCAAAAATGTGTTTAGGACATAAAAATAAGAAAAAAATGAGAAAGAGTCAATAAAACATCACTATGAACATGCCAAAGCATCACGGCTTGACATTCCAGCAAGGATTGGGTATTTTGGGGGCGATTTATGCCTGATATCTACGAGAAGCCGTTCACCCTCATCACACCTGCCGGAGTGCCGCTCCGCGGTGATATACGGTGGGACAATGAGTTAGTGAAGAACGGTGAGAATCGGCTTCCGGTGGCGGCCGTTTGTCATGGTTTCAAAGCGTTCAAGGATTGGGGACCGTTCCCGTCGATCGGACGCACGCTGGCGGAGGGGGGATTCGTCTCCATCGTATTCAACTTCTCGCACAACGGCATCGGTCAGGAACCGCGGAAGTTCGTTGAGCATGACAAGTTTGCGGACAACACCATCTCGCTGGAGATCCAGGACCTGCGGACGGTGATCGATGAGATCTGCAGCGGATCATTCGGTCTTCCGTTCATCGACCGGCAGAGGATCGGCGTCATCGGACATTCGCGCGGCGGGGGAGTGAGTATCATTGCGGGACGCGAGGATGCACGGATCGGAGCGGTAGTTGCCTGGTCCACCATCGCCCGATTCAACCGGTACACAGAGGAGCAGAAGGAGCGGTGGAGGGCGAAGGGATATGTGCAGCTCCACTCCGTGAGTGACCACAATCTGTTCAGGATCTCCACCGCACTGCTGGACGATCTGGAACAGAATTCCGCACGGTTGAACATCGTGAATGCCGTAGCGGCACTGAACAAACCGCTGCTGATCGTTCACGGAACAGCGGATATCCCCGCAAAGATCACGGAAGCGGAGGAGCTGTTCGCTGCGGCAGACAGAACATTGACGGAGTTCGTCCGTTTGGAAGGTGCGGGGCATATGTATGGTGCAAAACACCCGTACAAGGAACCAAGCCCCACACTCGAACACGTCCTCGAATTGACACTACATTGGCTTCATACACACTTATCCACGGAGGCTTCATGGAAATGACCCGTAACAATCCATTCATCACCAACGCTATGACATCGACATCTCTCTTTGCTCAGACAGCCTGGATCACCCTCTTCGCCGCGTTGACCGCCATCGGCGCACAGGTGCAGATCCCGAACCAGCCGATCCCGTTCACACTGCAGACCTTCTTCGTGCTGCTCTCCGGCGCATTCCTCGGTCCGCGCAACGGGTTCATCGCGCAGCTGGTCTATATTGCAGCAGGCGCCGTCGGTCTGCCGGTCTTCTCCGGTGCATCGTTCGGATTGGTGAAACTGTTCGGCGTGACCGGCGGATATCTGATGAGCTTCCCGGTCGCTGCCGCCATGGTGGGATATCTGGTGCGGGTGAAGAAAGGTTATCTCTGGACGATCATCTCCATGTTCCTGTCGCTCGTGGTGGTGTTCACGGCCGGTTCGCTCTATCTGAATGCTGTTGCGATCCATGACCTTCAGAAAGCTTTCGCTTCCGGTT
>JAVBYA010000318.1 GCA_030824295.1 Bacteroidota bacterium | reverse complement strand
GCTCCACGAACTCCAAATGCATCGGTTTCACGGTGGAGACGTATTGATTCATCACGGAATCGATCGATCTTCCCCGTTCGATGATATCCCGCTTCAGACGGCGGAGCAGCCGTTCGTCCGCATCCGTATCGATGAAGATCTTGATGTCCATCAGACTGCGGAGTTCCGGCGACGCAAAGATAAGGATCCCTTCGATGATGATGATATCCTTCGGCTCGAGATGCCGGGTCTCCTTCATCCGTGAATGGGTCGTAAAATTATAGAGCGGCTGCTCGATCGGGATTCCGCGCCGCAGTTCCTTGATATGCTCCACTAAGAGCGACGTCTCCAGGGAATCGGGATGGTCGAAGTTGAGTTGATCGGGTGTCTTCCCGCCGTAAGTGGCAATGTCGCGGTAATATGAATCGTGCTGGATGACCACCACATTCTGTGTGAAGTGCAGCCGCTCGAGGATCTTGTTCGTGACTGATGTTTTCCCGGAACCGGTACCGCCGGCGATACCTATGACCAATTGTCGCATCGTTATCCTTATACTATGACGATTGAATATAATTGAAGAAATCAAGAAAGCAAATCGTATTTATGGCCTTCCTTTTTGGATTCCATCTTGGAAAGGAAATAATCTTTCTCTATTTTGAGCCATGATCGAAGTTGTCTTTTTGGGGCTGTTACTGATCCTCTTCCTGCTCTATGCAGGTCTGCATCTGTTCCTGCTCCGTGGTCTCTCCCGCTCCGTTGCGCCGGATCCTTCCGGTCCACTCCAGGGCATTTCCATCATCATTGCTGCACGAAATGAAGAACAGACCATCGGTCCGATGCTCGAGTCATTGGAACGATTGGACTACCCTGCGGACCAATTCGAGGTCATTGTGATCAACGATCGGTCGAACGATGGAACCTCGGAGGTGATCACACGTTTCCTGCCGCGGATTCGGACATTATCGTGCATCGATATTCAAGAGAACAATACGGACATGCCGCATAAAAAACATGCGCTGCAGTCCGGAATAGCAAAAGCGCGGTTCGGGATCCTGGCATTCACGGATGCGGACTGTATCGTTCCGCCGCAATGGCTGCGCGAGATCGATAAACATTTCAGCGACACAACGGGAATGGTTGCGGGCTATAGTCCGTATCTTGGCGGCGGACTGAACACTTATATACAATACGAAGAATTCAAGAACACCGTCATCGCCGCAGCTGCAGCGGAGGCGGGTTCCCCGTACATGTGTACCGGAAGGAATCTTGCCTATCGAAAAGAGCTCTTCTCAGAGGTAGGCGGATTCGAGGCAATCAAACATTCCGTCTCCGGCGATGACGATCTGTTCATGCAGCTGGTGCACAGAACGACACGATGGAAGATACGATATATGACGACACCGGAGAGCGCAGTACGGACCCTGCCTCCCACATCGTTCCGTCAGTTCATCCATCAACGGACAAGGCACATCTCCGCAAGCCGGTACTATCCCCGCTCGGTTCAATTCGCATACACTTCGGTTCACCTCATGCATCTTTCATTGGCAGCCGGTCTATTCATCGATCCGTTCCTCAGTATCGTCTTCTACTGCCTGAAACTCAACATCGATGCACTGCTGATCGTACGGGGAATGAAGGTCTTCCGCATTGACGTGCCGATCGTCTCATTCATCCACAACGAGTTCCTGTTGATCCTCTATTCTTTTGTGATCGGGCCGCTGGGATACCTGAAAGATTACCGATGGAAAGAGTCCCGCTCATGAAGATGCGGCCGCGAACGATCCCGACACGGGTGTCCCCGTCCCGGAGGGAACCATGACAGCATTGGAGACCGTCTCGGTGCTGCTTGCCGTGGTCGGAATTGTCTATACAACGTTCATCATCACGATCCGTCAGGGTCTTGGAAAGCTCCGTCCCGGGACGAATGATGTTCTTCACACATTTTCAATACTGATCGCTGCCCGCAACGAAGAACAGAACATCGAGCGGTGCCTTCGCTCTCTCTTTGCACAATCGTATCCTGCGGACCGGTTCTCCATCATCGTCATCGATGATCAATCCGACGACCGGACGGCAGAGATAGTCCGGGCGGTAAGTGCGGAGAGTCCTGTCCCCTGCCGTCTCATCAGCTCCGATCCATCGTCTCCGATCCGTTCTCCAAAGGTCCGCGCTCTATCGCAGGCGATCGTGTTATCGGACAGCGACATCATCATCACAACGGATGCCGATTGCACGGCACCGCAGGATTGGATCCGATCGATCAATTCTTTCTTTGAGGCCGGAGTCGGACTTGTTGCCGGACTGACCGTGTATGCCCCTTCTCCATCATTGAACCGCTTCTTCTGGGGCATCCAGCATTTGGATTTCCTTTCATACTCAGCTGTGGGGGCTGGATCGATCGGAAACGGACGGGTCATTATGAGTCATGGAAGCAACATGGCATTCCTGAGAAGTGCGTATGATGCGTGCGGCGGTTTCCCGGCACTGGCCCATATCAATTCCGGCACAGATTCACTGTTGGCGCAACGGATCACACGGGACGGGAAATGGCAGTCACGCTTCGCATTCTCCTCCGGCTCCACCATTACCACGGCGGCGGTCGACACCTGGGGCGAGATGTTCCGTCAGCGGTTACGATGGGTGGGACAGACGGCATACTACCCTCTGGACCTCATCCTCTTTATGAGCTGCACGTTCATCATGTTCCTTCTTCTTCCCGTTGCCATTCCATGGACATTCATCGAATGGAACATTGTACCATGGATCGTTCTTGCAGCTATGCAGACTGTCGACTATCTGACCATGCGGCGGTTCAGTACGATCACCGGAACGATGGAGAGCATGCGGTACTACATTCCTACAGCGGTACTTCATATCCCCTTCATCCTCGTGTCGACCATCGGAGGATATTTCTTCTCCTTCCGATGGAAGCAGCGGACGATGCGAAAGGGGGTGCGGTAGTATGAGGGCGAAAAAGATCCTCATAGCACCGTTGGACTGGGGCCTGGGTCATGCCACACGGTGCGTCCCGATCATCAACATCCTTCGGTCACTCGGTGTTGAAGTGGTCATTGCTGCAGACCGGCGGCCGGCACAATTGCTGCGCAAAGAATTCCCGGACCTGGAGCATCTCCGGTTCCCGGGGTATGAGATCGTGTATCCGGATCACGGTAACATGGCATGGATGATGTTCCGTCAATTGCCGAAGATCGCCTCTGGCATTGCATTCGAACGCCGGCATACCGAAGAGCTTGTACGAAAGCATCGATTCGATGCCGTGATCTCGGATAACCGATGGGGCGTTCGCTCCAACGCTGTCCCTTCGGCCCTCATCATCAATCAGCTCCGTATATTGTTGTCCAAGAATCTGCGGTGGGGACAGTGGATCATTGACGGAGCGAACCGGATGCTCATCGCTCCTTTCAATGAGCTATGGGTGCCGGATGCCGACAGGACGGACAATATGCTCGGCGAGCTTGCCGATCCATCCCTGCGGACCAGGCGGACACACTTCGTCGGTCCTATCTCACGGTTGCAGCCTCTCCCTTCCGGACCGAAGACCACACAGGTGATCGTCATCATCTCCGGACCGGAACCGCAGCGTTCGATCTTCGAGCGGATGATCGTTTCTCAGCTGCTCCGTACGGAGCTCACTGCGCTCATCGTCCGAGGTATCCCCGAGCAGGACGGAGTGGAATCCGTATCGGAACGGATCACGATGGTGAATTCGATGACCGGCAATGAACTGTCCGAAGCGATCGCCTCGAGTGAGATCATCATCTCCCGCTCCGGGCACAGCACCATCATGGATATGGCGATCCTTGGAAGGAACCCCATCTTCATCCCGACACCGCAGCAGACAGAACAGGAATACCTCGCCCTTCGCTTGAGGAACAACGGTATCTGTTACAGCGAATCGCAGCAGGAGTTCGACCTGCAGCGGTGCATTGAACGGCACAAGGCGTACAAAGGATTCCCCCCTCTTCCGGATCCTGCTCGATTATTGACGGAGCGTCTGGAACGATTCGTCCGATCCTTATGAACATTATGGAACAGAGATCAAATCAGATAATGCAGAACCGCTCCCTCAAACAGCGATACACGAGGTACCGATGACATTCCCCCGACTGCATCCTGCCGTCTCCATCGGTCTCAAGGTTTGCGTGTCACTGCTCGCCTTATGGCTGGTATCCACATTCATCGATCTGGATGCCGTACTCCATTCATTCCAAAATGCGGACACCGCTCTGTTGAGCGCCGGTATCCTCATGTCTGCTGCGCAGCTCATACTGCATGTCTTCCGGTGGAAGTATCTGGTGAATATGGTCGACCCGTCGATCGGTCTGCGGGGAGCCACGATCTCATTCTTCGTCGGACATGCAGCGGGGTTCATCACTCCTGCTCAGCTCGGCGAGTTCGTCGGGCGTATCGCCAGCCATCCTGAAAGCGACAGGTCCCGGATCCTGGGGATCTCGATCATCGACAAAGTATACTTTGCAGCCATGACATTCGTTGTGGGAGGGATCGGTATGGCAGCTTTCGTCGCTTCGGTGCATCCGGACCTTTGGCACTGGTCGTACCGATATCTCTCAACATTCGTGTTCGGTATCGTGATCGCATTCATGCTCTATCCAAGCATGCTCACACGGATCCTGCAGTTGTTGCCGGATTCGATCCGGTCTCACCGGTTCTATAAAGCCGCCGGAGTGCTTGAACATGATTTTTCCGACCGCGCCGGCCGACGAACATCCTTGTGGACCATTATCACGTATACGGTCATTTTCGCAGAGAATTATCTTTTGCTGAACGCATTCAGCGAGGTGCCGCTGGAGGTCTCCCTGATCGGAACAGCATCCGTCCTTTTCATCAAATCATTCTTCTTCCCGGTGGCCTTCAGCGATATCGGGGTCCGGGAAGGGGCCTCCGTTTATTTCTTTGGTGCGCTCGCGGTAGGAGCAGAGGTCGCCTTCAATACGTCGATCCTCGTTTCGTTCTTCAATATCCTGATCCCGACGGCCATCGGCGCCATCCTGACATCGACTCTGGTCAAACGGAGATCCGCATGATGTCCGCAGTGACGATATTCTTGCTGCCGCTGCTCGGCGCTGTCTATGTCATCGGAATCCTGTATTTCTACCGCGGACTGTTCCGGCTGCGGCTGCGACAGGATACACAACTGCGTTCCGTGTGTGTTGTCGTGCCGGCGCGAAACGAAGAACACCGGATCGGACCGTGCATCCGTTCGCTGATGGCACAGGATTACCCAAAGGAGCTACTCTCCATCATCATCATCGATGATCAATCCACGGACCGGACTTCCGAAGTCGTGGAGGCCTTGGCGCCGGAATCACCTTTTCCCATCACGCTGCTCCGTTCCGATGTCGACAGCCCTATCTCGTCACCGAAGCTGCGGGCCATGTCGATGGGTATCAGCCGCTCCGCTTCGGAACTGATCGCAACGACCGATGCAGACTGCACGGTGCATCCCCGCTGGGTCCGGTCGCTGAATTCATGCTTCGATGAAAGGACAGGTGTGGTGACCGGTGTGACCGTTTTCGACAAGCCTGAACACCAGAACCGTTTCTTCTTTGGAATTCAGCATCTCGATTTCCTCTCCTATACTGCCATCGCAGCCGCTGCCATCGGGAACGGCAGCGCATTGGTCAGTTTGGGAAGCAACATGGCGTTCCGGACAACTGCGTTCCAGGAATCCGGCGGCCTCGGTCCTCTGGCACATATCAATACCGGCGACGATTCACTCCTTTCACAGCGCATCGTTGCGACCGGCCGATGGAAGATGCAATTTGCAAGCATGCCGGAAGCGATCGTCCATACCGCACCGGCACTCACACTGAAAGAGGCACTGCACCAGCGGATGCGCTGGGTCGGTCAGACCGCATATTATCCTCCGGTGATGATGGTATTCATGGTCTGCACATTCATCATGTATCTGCTGCTGTTGGTCCTGTTGCCGGCATCCATCGTCACGGGTGGTCTCATACCGGTCGCAGTGTTCGGTGCAAAGGCAGGCGTGGACTATCTCGTGATGCGGAAGTTCTCACATATCATGGGGATCCGGTACATCCTGCAGTATTTCATTCCGACAGCGCTGCTGCATATACCGCTCATCCTGCTCTCCACATTCGGAGGATATTTCTTTTCCTTCGAGTGGAAGGAACGGTCACTCGCCCGGGAGAACCGATGATCACTTATACGGGTCACCTCCATCGTCTCCTCTTCCCCTCCATGATCTGGACCATGCCCGGACCGAAGGTCTTTTTAACGTTCGATGACGGCCCGCATCCGACAGCCACACCGGCGGTCCTTGATACTCTCGCACGGCATGGGGTCACGGCAACATTCTTCCTCTCCGGACAGCATATTGCAGGACGGGAAGCGATCGTGGAACGCATTCACCGCGAGGGGCACGGTATCGGCATACACGCTTATCATCACAACCGGTCGATGGCATTCTCGTATCGTGCAACGTCGGATGAGATCCTCCGAACACAGGAATTGCTCCATGCCATCATCGGCTCAGCACCGCGTTTGTTCCGTCCGCCGTTCGGATTCTTCTCCTGGAACACGATCCGCGCAGCGCGGGAGCATGGAGTGCTGCTGGTGATGTGGAGTTGTCTGACGGGCGATTATAGTTCCATGTCCGATGACAAGGTCGTAAAGAATGCAGTCACCCGGCTGCAGAGGGGTTCCATCCTGGTGTTCCACGACAATGATCTGACGGAACACCGGATCACTCGATTGCTGGATAGTGTCATTCCGGAGATCAAAAGACAGGGTTATTCTTTCGGAGCGATCCGGTGATGCCGGGATCCCGAAGACAACAGAACACCATTCACACAACGAACCATTCGATATGATCATACCGCCGGTCTTTCTCTACGCCGAAACGCATTACCGCTTCAAGTATTTCTTCAGTCTTTACAAAAAGGCGGAACCGGAGATCATCGCGGATGGACCGTATCGTCTCGATCCGAACACGCCGTACCCAATTCTCATCCTGATCAAAGATGCCCACCAATACCCGGTGGAACTGATGGAGGTCCGCGTTACTCTCTATTATAAGAACCGTACGGTGCATACAGAGACGTTCGGTTTCCCTGCCGGGACACTCATTGCAACGCACTATTGGCATACGGTGCTCGATCTTCCCTTCACCGAAGCATTGGCGGAACTCTATGGGACGATGACAGCGGACGTTCACATCACGACGAAACAGAACGGGCGCATCCAAATCACCAGGAACAACAACCACCGTTTCACATCGAAGAAACCGCTCACGTTCCACCGGTCCCGGACATATCTGCCGTCGATCCCCGGTTGGGTCTATGGAGATGCGCATACCCATTCCACCTATACGGAGGATCAGGTGGAGTTCGGTTCGCCGATCAGTGCAGGACCGAAACTGTGCCGTGCGATGGGACTCTCCTTCTTCGGCGTAACGGATCATTCCTACGATCTGGATGACCGCGTTGACAATTATCTATTGAACGATCCGGCACTTCCGAAATGGCATGCCTTTCAGGAAGAAGTGGACGAGGTGAACAGGAATGAGAAGGACTTTGCCGTGCTGCGCGGCGAGGAAGCATCGTGCACCAATGACAACGGCAACAACGTCCATTACCTGATCTACGGCAACACGCGGTTCTTCCACGGCTCCGGCGACGGCGGCGAGAAATGGTTCAAAACAAAGAGTGAATATTCCATCCCGCAGATCCTGGACGAGAAAGAGGAACAGGTTGTGACGTTCGCTTCCCATCCTACGGAGGAAGTGCCGCTGCTGCAGCGATTGTTGTTGAAGCGGGACGAGTGGTCCATCAGCGATATGACACTGCCGAAGCTCCACGGCATCCAGATCCTGAACGGGGAACATTCGGATGCATTCCTGCGCGGGTTGGATATCTGGAAATGGATGCTCAATCGCGGTATCAAGAAGTTCCTCCTTGCAGGGAATGATGCGCACGGAAATTTCAACCGTTTCGTGCAGATCAGTATTCCGATGCTCTCCTTCCGGGAGAAGGATTCCCAGTTGTTCGGAAAGATGAAGACCGCCGTGCTCACACATTCCGTCACCGAACGGAACGTTCTGGACGCGATCGCATCCGGCAGAAGCGTCATCACCAACGGTCCGCTGGTGACATTCTCTGTGGAGACGGACG
>JAVBYA010000425.1 GCA_030824295.1 Bacteroidota bacterium | reverse complement strand
TGTTCGACGGTTGGGGCATCCCTGGTGAGATGAATGCGATGCGTGCAGCACGGACATTCAAAGTTGTGCAGATCGATCCCCGCTATTCCCGTACGGCCCGTCAGGCCGATGAATGGATCGCCGTTGCTCCCGGTACAGAACAGCTTGCGGCGCTGAGTATTGCGTCCGTTCTTATAGAAGAAAAATTAGTCTCATCCGACATTCGCCGAAGCATCAAGGATCTCGATCGATTCTCTTCCGAAGTGAAAGTTTATCCTCCGGAAAAGACCGCTGAAGCGACAGGCATCCCCGCAGCGGTCCTCCGCACACTCGCCCGCGAACTTGCCCATGCCAAAGCGCCGATCGTCCTGAGCGGTTCGGATCCGGGCGGCGGAGCGTTCGATGCAGAAACGGAACGGAGCATCGCAGCACTGAACATCCTCCTCGGAAGCGTGAAGAAGAACGGCGGCATCGTGGAACGGGAAACACTTCCCGGAATGAATGCCATTACAGTGCAGCAGCTGCACAGTCTGCCGGATGGATCCATCGGTACGCTGTTCCTCGACAATGCCGATTCCGGTCATGCGATCCCGTGGACGCTCATCGAGCGGAAACTCCGGAAGGATGCATCGCTTGTCGTATCATTCTCCTCTGTTCTGGACCCGCTCACTGCGCACGCCGATGTGTTGATCCCCGCTCCTGCACCGTTCGAGATGCTGCAGGAAGCTCCGCAGAAACAGACGAATGCTGTTCCGACATTCGCGCTCTCTGCACCGCTCCTGAAACAGAACAGCGATACCGTGGAACCGATCACAGTGCTGCAGCAATTGGCAGAACATCTGGGGATCGATGCAGGATTATCCGAGAGCGAAACAGCGCTGAAAGAAACGGTCCGTCTTCTGCACGAACAGAAACGGGGGACGGTCACATCGTACGCGGACAACTCGTCACAAGCGGTAACAGAGATCGCATCCGCCGACGATCTATGGAACACACTCGCTGCGGGGGGGATCTGGATCGGCGAAAGTAGGAAACAGTCCGCGATGAAGCCGGTGACACTCTCTCTGCACGGTCCCAACTCAATGACCAGGAATGAAGGATTAGTGATGCTTGCTTCGGGCTGTTATGGTTCATTGCACGCAGCGCAATTATCCCCGGTGATGAGCAAGATGTTCCAGGAGACAGAACTGCGTCCGGTGAACGGAATGGTCGCACTCTCGCCCGTCACTGCTCAGCAATATGGAATCGTGCATGACGGTCATGCAGTGCTGACGACCTCTGCCGGTTCGCAGAAGGTGCAGATCAAGATCAGCCCTGCTGTCCGACCCGGCATTCTTGAAGCGGCCATCGGTCCTTCACAGAACGGCGTAGAAACACCGGAGCATCCCTCCGCTTCCTCCCTCCTCCACTTGTTCCCGGTGACACCGGACGGGACATGGAGAACGACACTGGTGACAATTCAAAAGGTTTGATGTATGGAAACGACAGAACGAAAACAGTATAAATTCGGGATGGTGATCGACCTGGACAAATGCAGCGGCTGCGGTGCGTGTGCCGTTGCATGCGCAGTGGAGAACAACGTCGCACCGGCCGTCCCGACAACGAACACACGGAACGGTTTGACCTGGATGAACGTCACGGCGGTCCATTCGGGAGATAATTATCCCAACTGCGAGACGGTCTTCGTACCGATGTCGTGCCAGCAGTGCGAGAGCGACACGCCGTGCCTGACGGTCTGTCCGCAGAATGCCGTGGATATCGATCCGAATACCGGCATTGTGGGACAAGTACCGCAGCGCTGCCTGGGCTGCCGTTACTGTATGACCGCTTGTCCGTATCATGCACGGTACTTCAATTGGCGCGATCCGGAATGGACGGCCGGTATGACGAAGCAGCTCAATCCTGATGTGGCGCCGCGCATGCGGGGCGTAGTGGAGAAATGCAATTTCTGTCACTCCCGTCTGCATGCCGCAAAACAGAAAGCGGCCGCCAACGGCAGCCGTGAGCTCGATCCGGCGGATTATGTTCCGGCATGCGTCGAATCGTGTCCGGCAACAGCCATCACCTTCGGCGACCTGAACGATCCCTCGTCCCCGGTTGCCATTCTTGCAGCGGACATGCATTCCTTCCAATTCCTTGCACGGCTCGGCACCAAGCCTAAAGTGTATTACCGTTCCGAAAAGCAATGGGTGCGCGAAATGGCGGAACGGTCCAAGACCCGCACGCAACAGGAGGCCTTCCATGGATAATTTCCTCATTCCCCGCGGCGTACGGCGGACGTCATTCGGTAACTTCCTCCTCTGGCTCCTTCCCTGGTTCGCCATGCTCTCTGTGGGACTCTACGCCATCTATCTTTGTCTGGCGGAAGGTCTGTTCCATACGAACATGGACAACCGGTTCGCGTTCGGTATCTGGATCTTTTTGGATCTGACGGTGATCGCACTCGGTGCGGGGGCGTTCTTCACCGGATTCCTGCTCTATATTGTGCGGAGGAAGGAACTCTCAGCGGTCATCAACAGTGCGGTGATCATCGGACTGATCTGCTACAGCGGTGCCGTCCTGGTGCTGATGGTGGATGTCGGTCAGCCGCTGCGTGCCTGGTTCACCTTCTGGCATCCCAATACACACTCCATGCTGACGGAAGTGACCTTTTGTCTGACCTGCTATCTGATCGTCCTGCTGATCGAGTATCTTCCCATCGTCATCAAGAACCGGCAGCTCCGGCAGATACCAAAATTCCTCGTGTTCGAATTCGAGCTGCATAAACTGATGCCGGTGTTCGCCGGGATCGGTACGTTCCTCTCGTTCTTCCATCAGGGATCGCTCGGTGGATTGTTCGGCGTGCTGCGCGGTCATCCGTTCGCGTTCCGTGAAGAGCTCGGTATCTGGCCCTCCACCTTCTTTCTGTTCGTCATCTCCGCAGCAGCGGCAGGACCGAGTTTCATCATGCTCACCACGCGTCTTGTAGAACGGATCACCCGGAAGACACTGGTGAAAGAGAATGTCTACCAGCTGCTCGGCAAGGTCTCTGGACTGATGCTGGTGGCATATGTGCTGCTGAAGAGCATCGACACGCTCATCTGGATCAATTCCACCTCCCCCGGAATGGGATTCCCGGCATTCGAGTATTATGAGACGCAGTCATTCGGGACCTGGATCCTGTTCACAGAGATCGTTCTACTCGGTCTTCTGCCGGCCCTCGTGCTGCTGAGCAGCAGACTCCGGTCCGACCGCCGGCTGCTCTTCGGTGCGGCATTTCTGGTCTGTTGCGGCATCATGCTCAACCGGTTCGTCATGACGATCCAGACGCTGGCGCTTCCCACGCTGCCGTTCGATGCGTTCCTCACCTATCTACCCAGCTGGCAGGAAGTGGCGGCATTCGCATTCGTCATTGCGTACGGCGTGATCCTCTACTCCCTCACGTATCGGTATGCGATGGTCTTCCCGCAGGAGAAGGAGTTGAACATGTCATATGCAGCGCAAAATGAACCGGCCGATGCACCGGTGCGGGGAACCATGCGTCCCGGTCTCGCGATGCAGCTGCTGCAAAAGTTCATGATGCTGAAGTGATTCATGTGTATCGTCAGAAAATGTTCGCTTTCAATGTGATCGTCACAACCATTCGGAGTCATTATGTTACCATTTGTTTATGAGTTCCACTGGACACCGTTCCATGTCACATTCCTGCTTGTATTCTTCACACTGTTCAGCATGGTGGCCGCAACACTGGTGCTGGCGTTCCGACGCACGGTGAAGAACGATTCGCCGGAGCATATCGAGCATGTTCGCTGGCACACCGATTTTGCAGACCTGCCGACGGCGCTCAAAGCATGCCGCCATGAACTGCGCGGCGATGTGAAGCACCGGACCTGCCCGAACGGATTCGACTGCCGCACCTGCACCGTGCATTCACAGATCAGTTCGCGTGCGCAGCATGCACCGTCACTGCAGAACTTCGAGGTCTACGGTTTCTCCATGTCCCCCTACAGACTGTATCACCGCGGCCACACCTGGGTGCAGCGGGAGGATGACGGGACATTCACCGTCGGTATCGACGACTTCGGCAAGAAGATCCTCGGTGCGGTGCGATCGGTGGAACTGCCGCCGATCGGCAGCCGGCTGTATGTGAACGGCAGCGGCATGCTCGTGAAACGGGATGATGCCGAAGTGCGTGTGCTGTCGCCGCTGGAAGGTGAAGTGATCGGACATGGTACGGAGAAGGATGAATGGTATCTGAAACTGCGCGCGGAGAACGGTGACGCAGCTACGACGCATCTGCTGACGGCGGATGAAGTGCCGAACTGGATCCTGCGCGAGATGGAACGGCTGCAGGCTTCGTTCGCAACGGCCGGGGTCGGTGTGACACTGGCAGACGGCGGAGAACTGGCGCCGAATTTTCACCGTCACTTCCCGAATGCGGATTGGGACGGTGTGCTCGGTCAGATGTTCCTGCAGGCATAAGTTCCTGCAACGGCCGCTCATGACCTTTGAGCGGCCGTTCATCCAACCCGGTGCGGTCTGTTTCCCTCTGTTCTCCTTTGCCTTCTTCTCTTCCCCGTTGCTATTCCGCCAATTGTGCTCTACATTGGAACATACAATGCAGCTCACAGGAACTCCCATCCCCATAGCACTGACCATTATGAGAATTTTCCGCTCGCTCTCACTTACGCTTTCCCTTCTCTTCGTCCTGTCCACTCTTGTCCAGGCTCAGAACTATTCGCTGATCTGGTCCGACGAGTTCGACTCCACTGCCGTGAACACGAACGAATGGGTCTATGAAGTGAACGGGGACGGCGGCGGGAACAATGAGCTGCAGTATTACACCAGCAGGATGCAGAACAGCTTCCTGAGCGGCGGCATCTTCAAGATCATGGCTCTCAAAGAATCATATCAAGGGAAGCTGTACACGTCCGCCCGACTGCACACCAAACGGTCCTGGCTCTACGGAAAGATCGAAGCGCGGATGAAACTGCCGTACGGCAAAGGGATCTGGCCGGCGTTCTGGATGCTCGGCGCGAATATCGGCACGGTCGGCTGGCCGGCGTGCGGTGAGATCGACATCATGGAGATGATCGGCGGGACGACCACGTCGAACGGCGGGGACGGACGGGTCTTCGGCACGGCACATTGGTATCAGAATGGACACGCGAGCTATGGACTCAGCAAAGCACTCACGACGGGGAAGCTGGCGGATGAGTTCCATCTCTACACGATCGTGTGGGACGAGAAACAGATCATCTGGTATCTGGACAATGTTCAATACTGCGTCATCAACACACAGCCGGTCGGACTGAACGCCTTCCGCGCACCGCACTTCATCATCCTGAACCTTGCGGTCGGCGGCAACTGGCCCGGTTCGCCTGATGCGACGACGACCTTCCCGCAATTATTCGAGATCGATTACGTGCGCGTCTATCAGAAGAGTACCACCGGCGTGCATGATAACGGTTCCGTTGCAGCATCATTCGCTCTGGAACAGAACTACCCCAATCCCTTCAATCCCAGCACCACGATTCGTTATTCCGTTGCAGCAGCGGGACATGTGTCGCTCACCGTTACGGACCTGCTGGGACGGACCGTTGCAACACTGGTGAATGAACGGAAGGATGCCGGAAACTATTCTGAGGCATTCGATGCGGCAGCATTACCGAGCGGGATGTATCTGTATCGTTTGACAGCGGACGGTTCGACAACGGTGAGAAAGATGCATCTGCTCAAATGAGCGGATGCAGAGGCGGGTATCATTGCGAGGAATGGTCCCGCTGTTCCCGCAGGACCTCCAGATAGAGTTCTTCCACTTTCTTCCGCGCCCACGGCGTCTTCCGCAGGAACGTCAGACTCGATTTGACGCTCGGATTCTCATTGAAGCAGCGTATCCTGATACACCTCCCCAGTTCTTCCCATCCCAGATACTCCACCAGATGATTGACGATCGCTTCCAGCGTGACGCCGTGCAGCGGATTGTTCGGCTGTGAGGTCATCGGTTCACACTCTTGGCTTCGACTTCCGGATGCGGATGGTCGTTGTCGCCAGATGAACCTCACGAAGGAAGAACATCAATCCGATCACCAGGATCAGTGTGGAGAACGAAAAAAGTAGTCCTATCGCCCAATGCAGCGGAGCGCGGAACATCACCTCCAGGAAGAGTGTCGTGATCACCAGACAGACGAGCAAAGCGGCGATCGTGAATGCGGTGATGGCAACACTCGTGTAATGCCGTCTCTTCTCCAGGATATGCAGCTCCTCTTCCACCGCACTTTGCTCCGGCAGCACCGCTGTATGTCCACCCTCGGTCAGGAACCGTCCCCGGTCAATGATACGGCTGAGCCGTCCGGCCATCACTCCCAGCATCCCTGCGATAGCGGTCAGCAGGAAGACCGGCGCCAGCGCTAGTTGGATGGCGGTTGCGATATCATTGATATGTTCAGGCAGCATGTTCATTTTTTCCTTTCATGTCCGGATGCATAGCATCCGGACTATAATCATTTCACCGGCTTCAGCAGCAGATCGTGGAAATCGAAACTGAAATCGGTTGCCGGCGAGACCGCTTTCATCTTGGCATGTTCGATGGAACCGTCCGGGGTTAGCGAGAAGGTGACGAATGCATCAGCACGCATCTCCGGATCGCTCCAGCGGACGATGAACGTATTGTATTGATAATGTTCCAGATAACCGCCAAGTGAGGGTGTCGGGACGAACTGCATGAAGAGTTTCCCCTCCTTCTGCTCGATGGTGATATCCCCGTACCATGCATCGGCAAACTTGCCCGCATATTTTGCCAGCGGTAAGGAAGGTTTGGAGAGTGAATCACGCACTGCAGCGGTCTTTGCGTCGGCAGCAGCGTTCGCTGAGTCCGCGCGTGCTTTCAATGTTGTATAAGCATTCAGCCAGTCATGCTTTGCAACGATGTAATGGTCCAGCACCTGCCAGCCGATGGAATAGAACGAACCGGCGATCTCCTGATTGGTGAAGACCGCCACACCGACATTCAGTTCCGGGATCATCGCCACGTACGACAGCATCCCGCTCAATGCGCCGGTGTGCCAGACCAGCTTCTTACCGCGGTAATCGCGCAGATTGAATCCTGCTCCATACCCGATGAAATTCGACTGAAGCGGTGCGACTTCTTTCGCAACCTTAGGAACCGGCAGCGGCGTGACAACGGACCAGAGGTTCCGAGCGGTCGCCGGTGTGAATAATGGTGTTCCGCCTTTCACCCTGCCGGAATCAAGCTGACAGATCATCCACTTCGCAATATCCTCTGCATTCGTGTTCACGGTGGCGGCAGGATTCGTCTTATCACTATCCGATGCGGCGACCGGACGGACCGTTCCCCGGATGTCGGCGTGCGGTGTTGCAGTATTCCCCTTTTTCACGGCATCGGCAAACGTGAGCGTACTGTTGTTCATACCGAGTTTGTCATAGATCCGTTTCTGGACGAACTGATCCCACGGCATACCGCTCACTGCTTCGATCACTTCCCCGGCGATAAGATAGAGGATGTTGTCATAGGCATAGGTACTGCGGAAACTGGTCGCAAGCGGGATATGCTTGAACCGGCGCACGACATCTTTCTGGTTGTAGGTGTTCGTCGGCCAGATGAGCAGGTCGCCGGCGCCAAGTCCTAGTCCGCTCCGGTGCACCAGCAGATCGATGATGCGCATCTCTTTGGTCACGTACGGATCGCTGAGCTGGAACCACGGCAGCACATCCACCACACGGTCGTTCCATTTCAATTTTCCGTCATCCACCAGCATGCCGAGCGCGGTTCCAACGAATGCCTTCGTGTTGGAGGCGATACTGAAATTGGTCTTACTGTCCACTTTATCGTTTGTTCCGACGGTCTTCACTCCATATCCCTTTGCCAGGACCACTTTGCCATCCTTGACGACAGCGACAGCCGCGCCGGGAACATCGAATGCTTTCAGGACCTTCTCAACATAGGCGTCGAAATCCTTGGGGAGCGGTTGGGCGCGGAGAGAAACAGTGCAGAATAACAACAATGCGAACAGTAGGCGGTTCATATGGTTCCTTTATTTAATTGAATTCTCTGAAGATGCTATTTTAAAACAAAACCGTAACCCCCGAGTTTCCCGATTATTGGACTCTGCCATAGCGGGACTCATGAAGCAGAGCTCTTTTTGAGGGACCAGTATATTGGATTCCCGATAATATCATGCAGGAATGACAAAAGAAAAGGCAATAC
Source organism: Bacteroidota bacterium (assembly GCA_030824295.1). GTDB lineage: Bacteria > Bacteroidota > Ignavibacteria > UBA10030 > UBA8401 > UBA8401. Next base: position 51 of record JAVBYA010000425.1, on the reverse strand, counting down.
AGCGGGCAGGCGCTATTTTTGTGATGTCCTCTATTAAAAAGATGGGGTTGC
>JAVBYA010000162.1 GCA_030824295.1 Bacteroidota bacterium | reverse complement strand
CCGCCGGTCTGCGAGGTTTGAATATCAGCAATTTCTTGATAACTTGAAGACATGAGTACACTTGCACAGCATGTCATCCTGAAAAAGAACGAAGACCGCCGCCTTCTGAACGGTCACCAATGGATCTTCAGCAACGAACTGCACCGCATTGTCGGTGAACCGAAGAGCGGTGATGTCGTCGAGATCCTCCGCAGCGACGGACGGTCGCTCGGCATCGGAATGTACAATCCCACATCACTCATCGCCGTCCGCTTCCTCTCCCCCGCCATCGAACCGTTCGACGCGGAGTATATCGGGAAGAAGATCAGCGCGGCAGCAGCGCTCCGCACGAAACTCTATCCGCAGAGCGACACGTACCGCGTGGTGAACAGCGAAAGTGATTTCCTTCCCGGACTCGTGGTGGACCGGTACGGCGACCTGCTCTCCGTGCAGACATTCTCTGCAGGGATGGAGACCCGCCTGCCGATGATCTGTGATGTCCTGGAATCGCTCTTCCATCCCGCCGGGATCGTGGAGCGGAACGAATCCCCGCTGCGCACACTCGAAGGACTGGAGGTACGCAAAGGGATCCTGCGCGGAACGGTCCACCCGGTGACCATCGACCTGAACGGCGTCCGCTTTGCCGTGGACATCCTCGGCGGACAGAAGAGCGGATTCTTCCTGGACCAGCGAGAGAACCGAGCCAGTGTCCGTCCGTTTGCTGCCGGTGCTTCTGTGCTCGATTGTTTCTGCAACGAGGGAGGATTCGGTCTGTATGCAGCGGCGTTCGGTGCTGCGTCCGTGGATAGTGTGGACATCTCCGCCGATGCGATCGCACGGGCGGGAGAGAATGCAGCGCTGAACGGACTGCAGCAGGTCCGCTTCCACACGGAAGATGTCTTCCCGTTCCTGGAACGGTCCGTGCAGGAAGGGAAGAAATGGGATGTGGTCATCCTCGATCCCCCGTCCTTCACAAAAAGCAAGAAGACGGTCGCTACCGCGATCAAAGGATACAAAGAGATCAACACCAACGGAATCCGGCTGACCGCTCCGGGCGGCATCCTGATCACCGCCTCCTGCTCGCACCATGTGGACCGCGATACGTTCCTGAGCATCATCCAGGAAAGCAGTATGAAGGCGGGCCGGCGTGTGCAGCTGCTGCAGCTTGCCGGAGCCGCACCGGACCATCCGACGCTGCCGGCGATGCCGGAAACTCAATACCTGAAATTCGCGTTGTTCAGAGTGGAATGAGAACCCCGGTGTTCCCTTCCACTTAATCGTCAGAACACTGATCCGTGAGGCTTGCATGAAACATCTTGTATTGTTCCTGCTGCTCGGCTGCTCGACCCTCAGCGCGCAAGCGGCCGATTCCACCCTTGTCTTCACCTCCCCCGAACCGGAGTCCATCCAGACCGGCCGTTCGTCCATGGACGATGCGTGGGGGGTGGACATCCTCCTTTCCAATAATGGATTCGGCGTTGCCGGATTCTACCGGCACGAATATTCCCGTGACCTGTTCGGCACGGTCATTTTCGGACTGGCGGAATCGAAGGATGATAATGAGGTGGAACAATATTACTACCCCGGCTATTCCTTCATCCGCGGGAAACTGAACCGGTTCCTCGTTGTGCCGCTCCACTTCGGCGTGCAGTACCGCCTGTTCGCGGAGGATATCACCGACAGCTTCCGGCCGTATGTGAACGCCGGTGTCGGTCCGACCATGATCCTGGTCCATCCGTACATGGACCAGAACACCGGAGATCAGATCGAATACTTCTCCAGTCTCGGGAAGGCCCGTCCGCAGTATACCGTCGGTGGATACATCGGAGCCGGTGCATACTTCGGCGCGGATATGGGGAGTCTCTCCGGCATCAACATCCGGTATTATTTCATCCCGGTGAGCGGCGGTATCGAAAGTCTCATCAACGATATGGGAAAGCGGGAGAGGAAATCGGAATTCGGCGGGTTCTTCATTACGATCAACATCGGGTCGGCGTTCTAGCGCGCCGGCCTGGATCGATTTCGGGAGTCTGATACAAAAAAAATCGGGAGCATTGCTCCCGATTTTTAATTTTAAAGCCTCCCGAGATCTGCCGGGAGCCGGCGCGCTACCGCTTCTTCACATCCTTCGCTTCTTCCTTCGTCACATCCCCGCTCGTCTGCGTCATGCCGGAGAAGATCTTCGCGATGGTGCCGACCGTTCCCGCCACATCGGAGAGATTGGAGGGGATGATCATCGTGTTGTTCTTCTGCGCCAGTTTGCCGAACTCGCCGAGGTACTGTTCAGCGATGCGGAGGTTCACCGCGTCCAATCCCCCTTTGTCATTGATCGCCATCGCGATCTCGCGGATACCTTTCGCGGTCGCCTGCGCCACCCGCTCGATCTCCTGCGCACGGCCTTCCGCTTCGTTGATCCGTTTCATCTTCTCACCTTCGGACTTTGCGATCGCTTCCGCTTTGTCGCCATCCGCACGGTTGATCTTCGCCTGCTTGTCCCCTTCCGATTCCGCAATGAGCGCCCGTTTCTCGCGTTCGGCGCGCATCTGTTTCTCCATCGCATCCTTGATGCTCGGCGGCGGGACGATGTTCTTGATCTCATGCCGTGTTACTTTGAGTCCCCACGGCGCGGCCGCTTTGTCCACCGCCATGACGATCTCCTGATTGATCTTGTCCCGCTCTTCGAACGTGCGGTCCAGATCGATGCGGCCGATCTCGCTGCGCATGGTGGTCTGTGCCAGCTGCGTCGATGCGAAGATGTAATTGTCCACGCCGTACGATGCCTTCACCGGATCGGTGATCTGAACGTAGAGGATACCGTCCACTTCCACACTGATGTTGTCCTTGGTGATGCAGCCCTGCGGCGGCACATCGATGACCATCTCTTTCATGGAGTGTTTGTATGCCACCCGGTCGATGAACGGGATCAGGATGTGGAACCCGGCATCGAGCGTCTGACTGTATTTGCCGAGCCGTTCGATGATGAAGACGGTCTTCTGCGGAACGACGCGGGCCGTTTTACCGAGCAGAATGAAGACGAACAGGATGAGACCTAACAGGATATAGACTTCCATTGCGTTCTCCTTGATTATTGGATTGGTTTCACTTTCAAAATGAGATTCTTCCGCTCTACGATCTCCACCGCACTGCCGCTGGCCACGGCGGTATCCGATTCCGCGTTCCAGTGCGTTCCGTTGTATTCCACCGAACCGCCGCTGACCGGCGAGATGTCCGATGTGGCAACAGCCCGCTCGCCGCGGATATCGTCAATGGCATGCGCAGGATCCGCTTTGATCACCTTCCCGTGGGAATACTGCATCCCGTACTTCCGGAAGAAGAGCAGCGATACAACGGAGGTCACCAGAAAGACGAACAATTGTGTGGTAAACGAGATCGGAAGTCCCAGCCACACCAGCAGCGACACGACCCATGCGCCGACGCCGAAGAAGACCAGCACGAACCCCGGCGTGACGATCTCGCCGAGCATCATGACCAGACCGAACAGGAACCAGAGCAGTTCATTGGGATAGACATCCATAGATTCTCCTGAGATGATCGAACAAAAGTAGAGAATGAGCAGCGCAATAGCAATGCGATTTCTGCGCTTCTCGATACCATATAACAGAGCGGCACCGGTTCCCGTTCCTGAAAACGAGGAGACAGAAAAATATTTACGATGGAAACAAGACAAGATTGTTTTGTATATTCCCATCGAAAGGAACGGCCTATGAAAGTGACTCTGCAACGCCAGGACAATGACTTTAAGATGGAAGCGGTCAATGACACGCACCGGACGATCATATTCGATAATACCACCGATGGCGGAGGACATGATGAAGGATTCCGTCCGATGCAGTCGCTGCTTGCCGCTGCGGGAGCCTGCAGTTCCATCGACGTCATCTCCATTCTGAAGAAACAGAAGCTGGAGCCGTTCGGCCTGACGGTGACGGTCGAAGGGGAACGGGAGACCGGCAAGGATGCCAACCTCTGGAAGAAGGTCCATCTGCATTTCACAGTGACCGGTGCCGTGCCGAAAGAGAAGGCGGAACGGGCTGTGGAACTCTCGGTGACGAAATACTGCTCTGTTTCCAAGACCCTGGAAGCGGCCGGAGCCGTAGTCACCAGCAGCGTCTCCGTCATTTCCGGGCATTAGCTCGACCGACATCTCCTCTCGAAACCGGCCGGGCACTATCCCCCGTTATTGCGTACATGATATGTCACCCAAAAACCGGCGGGGATCTTCAACGTTCGGCCAGGACGGTCTGAATCGGTTCGACCCGAACCAATTCCTTAATGGCAAAATGACCTGCAAACTCTTTGCAATGGGACTGAATATTCGTACTATTGGGTGAACCGGGGGGCTCCGCATTTCATCGTGCCGCAGCACCTCCGATCGCCGACCAATCCGAACGAACTCTATGATACGCACCTCCCGTCTCTTCTTGTACTGCTTTCTGATCTCACTCACCACGCTCCTGACGGCTCAACAACAGAACATCCAGCCGTTCGACTCGTACGTGCTCACCAACTTCACAGCGGACAACGGACTCCCGCAGAACACCGTCGATCTCATCACACAGACGTCGGACGGATATGTGTGGATCGGAACGTATGCAGGACTGGCACGGTATGACGGGATCCGGTTCATCCATTTCAACAAATCGATCACCCCGGCATTCAAGATCAACCACGTTACATCGCTCATCGAGGATAAGAACGGAACAGCATGGATCGGCACCAACGGCGGCGGCGTTGTCCGGTATGCTCAGCACCGGTTCGAGAACATCACGGAGATCGACGGCAACGGCAGGGAATTCGTCAAATCGTTCCTGCAGGAAGGCACGGACCATATCCTTGTCGGCACCGAACGCGGAGGCATCCAGCGCATGACCGTCGATGACCGCGGGAATGTGCTGAGCGTGACTCCGTTCACCACGCCGAATCTGCCGGAGAATTTCCTCCTCCGTTCGTTCGTGCGGGACCGTCAGGGACGCATCCTGCTCGCCACCGATATCGGACTGATCATCATCGACAATGGAACGTCCAGAACACTCACCACTGCCGACGGACTTCCGACCAATTCCATCACCGCACTGGCTGTGGATGCAGCCGGTGTGGTCTGGGCCGGCACCGCGCTGGGACTCGTGCGCATCGCCGGGACCGCCGTCCGGACCTTCACCACTGCGGACGGTATGACCACCAATGCGGTCCGCACACTCTTCATTGACGATACGAACCTCCTCTGGGTCGGCACGGACGGCGGCGGCATCAACCGGTTCCTCGGCACCGACCGCACAAGACCGTTCGATGCTCTCACCAGCGATGACGGTCTCGTGAACAATTTCATCCGCACCATCTTCCAGGATTCGGAACGGAACATCTGGATCGGTACGAGGAACGGATTGAGCCAGATCCACATCCGCAAGTTCGAGCTGCTCGGCAAGAAGTACGGACTGAGCGATTCCTATGTCCGCTCCGTGCTGCAGGATTCCAAAGGACGCATCTGGATCGGCACGAACGGGAACGGGCTGAACAGAATGGACGGGAACAGCGTGAAGATCTGGAACTCGGACCAGCAGTTCCACAACAAGTTCATCCGCGCGCTGTACGAGGATGCGAACGGAACGATGTGGATCGGAACGGACGGCGGCGGCGTGGTCCTGCTGGACGAGAGACTCCCTGCCGCGAAACAATTCCGCAGCATCACCTCCGAGCATGGACTCACCGAGAACTACATCCGCTCCATCCAGCCCGGTTTCGAGAACGACGTGTGGATCGCAACGTACGGCGGCGGCATCACCCGCATCAAAGGGGACTCCGTCATCCCCTTCACCACCAGACAGGGACTCTCCAACGACAACGTGCTCGCCATGGTCCGCTCCAGGGAAGCCATGTGGATCGGAACGAACGGCGGAGGCATCAGCAGGGTTTCGCCGGCAGGGATCCGCACCTTCACCATGAGCAACGGACTGTCGAACAATTTCATCCTTTCCCTCTTTGTGGATAAGGACGGCGATGTCTGGGCGGGAACGAACGGCGGCGGCATCAACCGCATCACGGCGAACGGTGTGGAGGTCTTCACCACCGCTCACGGTCTCCGCGAGGACGTTACACTGATGATCATGGAGGATGACAACGGATATCTCTGGATCGGCGGCAATCAGGGGATCACCCGCATCAAGAAGAGCGATTTCCGCGAGGTCGCCGAAGGGCGGCTGCTGAAGTTCCCGAAGATCGATTTCGGACGGTCGGACGGTCTGCAGAATGCCGAGATCAGCGGTGTCTCCAGTCCCTGCATCATCCGGTCGAAGGACGGGAAGATCTGGTTCACCACGGTCGGAGGACTGGCGTGCGTCGATCCGGATCGATTGATCGAAGAGATGCCGGTGCTTCCGCTGCACATCGAGGAGGTCCGCACGTCGGACCGATCATATTATCCTGATTCCGTCATCACCCTCGACGCCGGTGTGAACGCTTTGGAATTCCATTATACGTCCGTCAGTTACATCGCACCGGAACGGATCCGGTTCCGCTACCGGCTCTCCGGATTCAGCGAGGATTGGGTGGATGCGGGCACACGCCGCGCCGCGTATTACACGAACCTCGCGCCCGGCTCCTACACCTTCAGCGTCGGCACTTCAACGGACGACGGGAGCTGGAGCACTCATGAGGCCACGGTCACCGTGGTCATCAAACCGTTCTTCTATCAGACCCCGTACTTTGCAGTGCTCGTGGGACTGGGACTCATCCTGATCGGCGCCGGACTCTACGCACTCCGGACGGCGAACCTCCATCGGCATGCCAAACATCTGAAATCGGTCGTGGATGAACGGACGAAGGATCTGGTCGATGCCAAGGAGCGCATCGAAGTGCATCTGAAGGATGTGGAATCCGCGCGGGACGAGCTCACGCGGAGCAACTCGCGGCTGGATAAAGCGAACAAGGAGAAGTCCGACCTGCTCGGCATTTTGTCCCACGACTTCAAGAACAAAGTGGTGAACCTGAACCACTTTGCCCGGACCATCAACGGGGAACAGCAGAATGTGGACGTGGTAAAGGAACATGCGCAGCTGATGGAACAGACCACGCAGTACATGCTCCGGCTCATCGAAGACACGCTCAGCTCCTCCGCACTCGAGAAGGGTCAGCTGGTCTTCACCAAAGAGCGCGTGGACATCGTCCAGCTGACGGAGCTCATCGTCCTGAAGAGCCGCATCCAATTGCAGCAGAAATCACAGTCTGTGGAGTTCCGCACCAATATGGAACGCTGCATCGTGAGCGGCAGTGAACGTTGGCTGAACGAAGCGATCGATAATCTGGTGAACAACGCCGGGAAGTTCTCGCGTCCCGGTTCCTCGATCGGCGTCACCCTGGAGGTGAATGAGACGCATGTGCGGGTATCAGTGAAGGATGAAGGACCGGGATTGACGGACGACGATAAGAAGCAGCTGTTCCAGCACTTCAAACGGCTCTCCGCTCAGCCGACCGGCGGTGAGATCTCGACCGGACTCGGACTGGCCATCGTGCATAAGATCGTGGAGATGCATAACGGCAAGGTATGGGCAGAGAGTGAATTGGGGAGCGGCACCACGTTCATCATCGAACTTCCGGTGTACCGTCCCATCTAACGTAGGTGAGGTTACGGTGGCCGGACCGCTGTTCGGTCCGCTGCAGTTTGTAACGTGTGCCGACGAGATGTTCGTACGGCGGAAAGAACGTATCACCGTCCGACCGGTCATCCACGATCGTCAACTGCAATTCATCCGCCCGTTCCAATGCTTCGCGGAACACTTCCGCTCCGCCCACAATGAACACGGCCGGTGCATCAGCCGCCGCAGCAAGCGCCTCATCCAATCCCCGCGCGACCTCGACCCCTTCCTGCGCTTGCATGGTGCAGGACAGCACGATCGTGCGGCGGCCGTCGAGCGGACGTCCGATCGATGCGAATGTCCGCCGTCCCATCACCAGCGTCCCTCCCATGGTGACGGACCGGAAACGCTGCAGGTCCTCCGGAAGATGCCACGGCAGCGCACCGTTCCGTCCGATCACACGGCGTTCGTTCATGGCGGCGATGATGATGGTCCGCATACCGCTCCTGCTACTTCCCTTTTCCTTCGATCACGATCACGAATTCCCCTTTCAGGTCCTCCTTCTCGAACTGCACCGAGAGCACGGGTGCCGTTCCGTGGAAGATCCGTTCGCCCGGCATCGTCAGGTCGAACGCCACGCAGACGCGGCGCGCCGTTCCGAAGACCTCCGCGATATCC
>JAVBYA010000374.1 GCA_030824295.1 Bacteroidota bacterium | reverse complement strand
GTCGGATACTACGTTGCCTATATCTTCCCGGAGACCGCCAGTCTCTTCCAAAAGTTCAAGATCGAACTCCCCCCGATGACCAAGAATACGCTCAAGCTGAGCGATTTCATCGTGAACAATATCCTCTGGCTGTCACTCGGATTCATCATCCCTACGGTGGTGTTCGCACGTTTCGTGGCAACGGAGCGCGGACGGTATGTGATCGATAAGTACATGTGGAAGGTCCCGGCGATCGGAGACCTGATGCACAAGATGAGCATCGAGATCTTCTGCCGCGTGTTCTATGCACTCTATTCCGGTTCCGGCGAGAACATCGAAGTGATCAAGATGTCGGCGGAAGCATGCGGGAACAAATACATGGAACATCAGATCAAGACCATTGCACTGCCGATGATGGTGGAGAAAGGGGCGGGCATCACCGAAGCGTTCGAAGCGACCGGCGTCTTCACCAAGACGGCGCTCTCGCGGTTCCATTCCGGTGCGGAGACCGGCACGGTGAAGAATACCGCACTGCAGCTGGCCGAGTACTATGAGAAGGAGACCGGATACCGCATGCGGAATGCCATCGACATGATCCAGCTCGTCATCTCCATGATCATCATGATCGTGCTCACCGCGCTGACACTGGTCTCCTCCGAGACCGCAACCATCAAACCGAAACCCCCCTCGGGCGGCGGCGGCTGGATGACCTTCTTCAGTTATTATTTCTAAGGACCCGGCAAAGGTATTGCTATGGCCGATATAGACATCACAGACAAGATCGGATATACGCTCCTCAAGAAAGGGATCATCGACTATGAGACCCTGGAGAAATCCCTGAGGATCAAAGAGACCGAAGCGTCGAAGAAGGAACGCCGGAATCTCGGTCAGATCCTTGTCTCTGAATTCAATGCGGACCACGATGCGGTGTTCCGTGAAGTGGCCAACCTGTATGCCTTCCGAGAGATCTACATCGCGGACGAGAACATCGAGAAGACCAGACTCGATTTCATCCGGAAACTGGTCGAAGCACTCCCGGAAGGGAACAAGGAACTGATGGTGCAGACGAAGATGATCCCGCTGAAGTTCGATGAGAAACAGCCGGATAAACTGATCATCATCTCTGCGGACCCGACCGACCGCAACATCCCCCTGATCGCCCGCAATTTCAACGTGAAGAAGTACGAGGTCACGTATTGCCGGCTGAAGGACATCCAGAATCTGACCGAGCAGGTCATCCCGCGGCAGAACGAATTCTTAAAGCTGCTTGAGGACAATCAGATCAGTGTTGAGACCGGCGAGGAAGAAGCGAACGTCGATGAGGACGAACTCAACGCCGAGATCAACAAGAGCGCGCTGGCGAACCTGTTCGAAGGCGCGCTCGTCGAAGCGGTCCGCACCGGTGTGAGCGACGTGCACATCGTTGCTTCCGAAGGGAAACGGACCAATTTCATGTTCCGTGTGGACGGTAATCTGAAGCTCTGGCACTGCCAGGAGAACACGATGCCCGAAGCGGTGATGGCGGTGATCAAGGACCGGACGAAGAACGTCGACCGGTTCGAACGGGAGATGTCGCAGGACGGATTCATCCAGCGCGTGGTGGATGGTCATCAGCTCCGCTTCCGCGTCTCGATCATGCCTATCGTGACCACCGAATTCAAGAACAAGTTCGAATCGGTCGTCATCCGCGTGCTGGACGACCGGAAGGTCATCACCGACCTGAACAAACTCGGTCTGCAGGGACCGGCAAAAGGATTCTTCTACAAAGCGATCGAGAAGCCTCAGGGGATCGTCATCCTGACCGGTCCGACCGGTTCGGGTAAATCGACCACGCTGATCGCCGCATTGTATCAGGTGATCGACCCCACGGTGAACGTGCTCACCATCGAAGAACCGGTGGAGTATATCATCAAAGGGGCCCGGCAGCTGAAGATCGGCCCGAAGATGTCGTTCGAACAATCCATCCGCGGTATCCTGCGTCATGATCCGGATATTGTGCTCGTCGGTGAGATGCGCGATAAGATCACGGCGGAGACCGCCATCAAACTGGCGAACACCGGTCACTTGGTATTCTCTACGCTCCATACGAACGATGCGCCGAGCGCGGTGGCCCGTTTGTACAAGATGGGGATCGAACCGTTCCTGATCGCGTATGCCATCAACATCATCGTGGCGCAGCGCCTCATCCGCACGTTGTGCAAGGTGTGCAAAGCACCGATGGACGAGGGGGACAAAGGGGACCTGCTGAAGTTCGGATTCTCTGAGGAGGATGTACGGAACCATACGTTCTATAAACCGGTCGGCTGCGATAAATGCGCCGGAGGATACAAAGGGCGTGCGGCGATCCATGAAGCCCTCTATTTCTCGAAAGCGATCAAGGATATCGTGCTGAATGCCGGTGAAAAAGTGGATGAGAACGCGATCCGTGATCAGGCGTCGAAGGACGGCATGTGGACCCTTCGGCGGTCCGGTATGGAGAGGATGAAAGAAGGCTCCACGTCGCTGGAAGAGGTCATCGCATCGACGGTGGAAGATGAATGATCGCTGACAGTTTCAGTGTGCGCAGGGGTACAGACGGTGATCTTTGGTGTTGATACATTGCTTGGGGTGGTAAGGACGAAGGTGCTATGGGTTTAGGACAAACTATGCTGACGATCATGGGGCTCATTCTGATGGGCCGGCTGATCCTCACGATCAATACAACGACACTCGATACAGGATTCACGAAGGACCTGTCCGAGTACCGCATTACCGGCACGTCTCTGGGAACATCCATGCTCGAGAAGGCAAGTAACCTTGCTTTCGATGAGACAACGGTCGAAATGGAGATCACGCTCGCCTCCAGTCTGACGTCCAGTGGTTCGTTAGGAAAGGATGCCGGTGAATCGACGGAAGCGCAGTTCGATGATATCGACGACTATCATAACTACTCTGTGACCGAGGCCCTTACAGGTTCTGCAACGTTCAAAACGAACGTCACTGTTCAATATGTATCCATCGCTTCCAACTCGATCAGCATCTCCGGCAGTCAGCAATTCGCTAAATTGCTCTCGGTAAACATCACCAGTCCTTACCTTGTTGACTACTCTGTTGATCCCCCGCGCCCTGATACGTTACGTTTTCAACAGATCTTCAGTTATTGGTACTTTCGGTAGGAGCAGCACGCCATGGGATCGCAAACCATACTGGATCTGATCGCTTCGACGGTCGTCTTCTCATCACTGCTGCTGATGGCACTGCGGCTGAATGCATCGGTCTCGCAGAACTATCAGGCATACGGGAACGACCTTGTCGTCCAGCAGAATCTCGTCGAGGTCGTGAAGTTACTGGAATATGACTTCCGAAAGATCGGCTATTGTAAAGATCCCACCAAGATCCCCGATCCTACCGATGCCATACGGTATGCGGACTCGATCAAGATAAAATACTATACGGACATATCAACGGCAGCGAATCCGCATGGCGACGGGAACCTCGATTCGATCCAGTATTATCTTGGTGAATTCGTGACAGCCACTCCTAATCCGTTCGACCGGTTGTTGTACCGTGTAGAGAACAATCAAACGCCCGTCGGTGTCAATCTTGGTCTCACCACATTCAATCTACAGTATTTCGATTCTGAAAAACTTGCAATTTCGTACCCGATCACCGATTACGGAGAGATCGCTACGATGCAGATCACTATCCGTTGCGAGAATCTTGCCGCCTGGACCGTCAATCAGTATTCCGGCAGCTTCGATTCAGCATCGTTGGGCTACCAGTCCGCATACTGGCGCCAAGTGCGCCTTGTTGCCCGCAATCTGCGGAACCGATAACAGGAGCGAAGGACTATGGGACGAGCATCCATTTATATGATCATCGGCTTCAGCACCATCTTTATCATGGTGGGGAAGAACATGAACAACGTCGGCGTTCAGGCATTGACGAACGCACTGACCTACTATGAGAATTCCCAGAGGTATAACGTTGCGCAGGCTGGTGCCAACTTCGCCTGCACACAACTCTTCCTGGATAAGACCTGGCGGACCGGGTATTCCAATGTTGCGTTCAACGGCGGTACATTCAGTGTGACCGCGGTGGATACGACCTCGGGCAGAGTGAAGATCACGTCTATCGGTACATATCTTTCTGAGACACAAACGGTGATCGTCGTACTTCAACCCAGCTCGTTCGCAAAATTCGCATACTTCTCCGACAATGAACCTTCAACGATCTATTGGGGCAGCGGTGATACCGTGTGGGGACCGTATCACAGCAATACGAAACTGTATTCCAATGGACGCGCGATCTTCTATGGCAAAGTGACGACAAAGAATGGAAAGAGTTCGTCCGGAACAAAGCCTAAGTTCTTAGGAGGGTATGAGACCGGGGTCAATATGCCTTTGCCGACCAACCTTGCACCGACCAAGGATTCAGCCATTGCCCGCGGGAGATATGTTGCCACCACAGATACCGTCTGGGCAACGTTCAATGCCGATGCGACCATCACTGTGAAGATAGGTGCAGCCGCTGCCACCACAACGGCACTCTCGACCTATGCGAATAACGGTGTTATCGTCTTCGAAGGGGCGATCCTGCGGGTGAAGGGGACCGTTTCCGGTCAGGTGAGCCTTTCGTGCATCTCGAATGGCGGCGGTGCAGGAGGAAGGATCCTCATCGACGATGACCTGAAATATAAGACCAATCCGCTCTCCAATCCGGCATCGACCGATATTTTAGGACTCATAGCGACCAAAGAGATCCAGGTAGCCAATACCGCAGCCAATAATACAGGCGGCATCGATATTCAGGCGGCTTTATATTCTCAGACGAAGGGATTAGGGGTCCAAAACCTGTCTACGGGCGGGACCAAGGGCTCCATTCGGCTGCTCGGCGGCACAACACAAGGTCAGCGGCAGGTCGTTATGTCCGGTTCAACGGGGTATCACAAAAGTTACTACTATGATGAACGATTAATGGCTTCCAGCCCTCCCGGATTCCCTTTTACCGGTGGATTTGAGATCGTTTCCTGGTATGAATAATACCGGCTGGTTATTGACATTCAGTAACCCTTTCAATATATTCACTCAAACATTTAATGTAATACTTTAGAATTCGGTCTAAACCCAGTTGATAGTGCGAGTTACATTCCATCACAATCGGTGCATCCTGTCATGTTAGTAACTCCGTCCGCATCGCTGGTCATTCCCTCCGAGATCATCTCAGGCGCACGAACAGTTCTCAATCAAGTCATTTCTCAGATCCCTTCGTCGACACTTGGCCTGGAACGGCAGATCTTCATCGGTGATTTTGTCGAAAAGCTCCCGCTGGAACATAAGCAGCAACTGAAGAATTTCGTCGATTGTCTGCTGCTGCGCATGACGCTGATCAATGCATCGGATATCGATTTCGGCGGATTTGGCGGACATGGGAAAGTGTGGTACCGTATCTTCGGTGCCAAAAAACCGGATCCGACGCTCGAATCGTTGTCCACCGATGACACCAATGTTCTTATCCAATCCCTCATTTCATCGCGACAGCGGCAGTTCCTCTATGAAATGAAGAACCTCGACTTCTCCTACATGATCATGGAGGGGGAGAAGATGCACCGGTTCCGCGCTGATGCGTATATGGATCTGGACCAGTTGGCGTTGAACATGCGCTCTATCAATGCTACGGTGCGGCCGTATAAATCGCTGGAGCTCCATCCGAACGTAACGAAGATCGTCAGTCTTGCGCATACAAAAGAAGGACTCATCCTGATCACCGGTATCACCGGGTCCGGGAAGAGCACGACGCTGGATGCGATGATCGACCTGAACAATCACACGGTAGACGGGCATATCTGTATCGTGGCATCGCCGATCGAGTATGTGCACAAGTCCGACCGGTGCATCGTCCGGCACAGAGAAGTGGGCCGCGATGTGCTTTCATTCAAGGATGGTGCGATCCAGGCGCTGCGTCAGGACCCGGACATCATCATGATCGGTGAGATGCGCGATCCGGAGACCATCATGACCGGATTGGAGATCACGGACAGCGGACACAAAGTGTTCTCTACACTGCACACTGCTTCGGCCGTCGAGAGTATCGACCGTATCATCGGCGAGGTTCCGCATGTGGAACAGGACCGGGTCCGGATGCGGTTCGCAGATGTCTGTAAGATGGTCATCTCGCAAAAACTGATCCCGTCCCTCGACGGGAAACGTATCGCAGCCCGGGAGATCCTGATCATGAACCCGTCGGTGCGTGCGGCCATCAAGAACGGCAATACCGGAGAGATCTATCAGATGATCCAGGAGTCGGGCGAGATCGGTATGCAGACCATGGAGCAGGACCTGAAGAGGCTCTACCAGCAGAAAAGGATCTCGATGGACAATGCAATGAACTACGCCAATAACAAGAAACGCATGCAGCAAATCATCAATACCTGAGACCATGCCGTATAAAAAAGGAGAGGGCAAGACCGTACTGAGCATGTTCGTGGATGGGCTCGACGTGAAGTTCGTTCATCTTTCGATGAAGAACAAACGGATGATCCTGCACGACATCGCCACCGTCAACCTCGTGAAACGTCTCGAGGAACGGGTCGGAGGGGATTCCTCGTCCGGATCGGATAATTTCGATCTGATGGACAGTGTGGAATCGAGCGCTGTACGTGATGAATTTGCAGAAGGCACGGGAGGCGCATCGAACGGTGAAGTGATGATCGGACTGCTGTCCGAATATCCGACGGCTGCCTACGAGTTCGTGTATTCGATATCGGAACCGAGCGTGTACTATCAGCAGTTCGAGGATAATTTCGGTCTCAGCGGTACCCGGCTGAACAAGAAATTGGTCGACGAACTTTCGGCCACCCGTTCCGTGAAACCGACCCTCGATTCCGTCTCCCACATCCCGGCAGCCGAAGGACAGGTCCTGTCGATGATCCGCGAAGGCGGACTCGGCTTGATCGATGTGATCGCCTCGGTGCAGGATTTCCTGGACAAGCGCGTACCGAAAGTGAAGTTCATCGAAACCTCCGATATCGCGCTGATGAACATGGTGCGCGCGAACTATGACCTGGGTGAGGCGGAGATCTCCATCATCGTCTATGTCGGGTCCGAGTTCAGCCGTCTCATCTTCATGAAGGGCTCCTTTTTCTTCCACTTCGCGCCGATCATCAGCGAAGGCAGGCTCACCCCTAATATCGAGAATACGATCTACTCCCGTATCCTGCTGGAGCAGGACAGTGCCGGCATCCTCCGCGTGGACCGGATCTTCCTTGCCGGCGAGTCGATGAAGATCGATCTGAAGCAGTTCCTCGCTCCGCAGTTCGCCGAATCTCCCATCGAATATCTGACCACGCCAACGCTGGATATGTCCGAGTTCCAGGACAATCCGGAGAACATCATTTCGGAATATGCCATTCCGATCGCTTCGGCGATGCGTGCGCTGGACCATAAGAATTCCGCGTATTACAATGTGGACCTCCTGCCCATCAGTTTCCGTGAAGGGCAGAAGATCTTCAAATTAGCGTGGCATGGATATCTGTTCCTCGTTTTGATCTTCATCTGCACATTGTATTTTACGAACCGGTTCGCAACGCAGAACGAGGAAGTACGCCGTTCACGTTCCGAACTGCAGAAGAAACAGGAACAGCTCGCCGAGAACCAGCGGCTGCAGGGGATCCTGGACGGTTTGATCGTGCAGAATTCCCAGTATGAAGCGGCTCTGAAGATCTATGATCAGCTGATGCCGAACTACAACCGGTGGAGCAAGATGTTCAATCACTTGACCGGGACCGTGGAAAGTGTCAATGCTGTTTGGATCAAGGATGTCACTGCGCGGGGAGATACCACGCTGCAGATGACCGGGTATACACTGTTCCGGCAGCGCATCCCGCGGATCGCGAACATGTTCGAGAATGCCACGCTGCAGTCGGTGGACATCGAGAACATCCGCGGCAAGGATGTGTACCGATTCTCATTGGTGGTCCATTCCAAGGTCAAGGATGAGTAAGGAGATCCGTGTCCTATAAACTTCGAAATACCATAGCATTGGCTGTGATCATCCTCATCGTCTCCCTGTTCGGGGGATACATGACGGTGTTCTATCAGCCGAATAAGATCGCCGCGAACCTGAAGGAAGCGAAGAAGATCGAAGCACAGCTTCAGGACAACTCTGCGCAGATCGCCGCCATCGAAGAGAACCAGGCGAAACTGCGTGAGACCCTTCACCGGTGGAACAACCGTGTGAAGGAGATCTCGGCGTCCGACGTATCATCACAGACGTATGGCTACCTGAGCGATATCATCGATGAGAGCGGCGCACAGCAGCTGAAGATGAACCTTG